>JANWYZ010000450.1 GCA_025054895.1 bacterium
ACTGTAAACTGCTTCTCTTTCGGGACGCCCCACACCAGCGCGAGGTAGCGACGGTCAATCGCGTGGCGTTGCAGGGCGTCGCTGAGTCGTGCGTGCGCCAAATCGGTCTTGGCGACGATCAGCAGCCCCGTGGTGTCCTTGTCCAGCCGATGGACGATGCCCGGACGGAACGCTGCACTGCCCTGCGAGAGCGCAGGGGAGTGCGCCAGCAGCGCGTTGACCAGCGTGCCGTGCGGATGCCCCGGCGCGGGATGCACCGTGAGACCGCGCGGCTTGTTCACTACAATTAGGTGCGCATCCTCGTACACAATCGGCACCGGGACGGCTTCGGGTTTTAGGTCGTAATCGGGCGGGCGGTCAGGTGGCAGGGTGTAGTCTACGGTGTCGCCTGCGTGCAACTTGTAGGCAGGTTTCGTGACGGGCTTGCCGTTCACGCGCACCTGCCCTGCCTCAATCCACTCTTGCCATCGGGCGCGGCTGATTTCGGGGTGTCGCTCCGCTAAGTAGCGGTCTAAGCGTTGGGCGGGCATGGTTCTTATT
>JANWYZ010000451.1 GCA_025054895.1 bacterium
GAGGGGCATGCTCCGTTGTGACCCTGAAGGTGGATGCGACAGAGCGCATCCCTCCAATTTGGGCGAGCAGGCTCTGGAGGGTCGCGCTCCGTCGTGACCGTGTGGCTTGTGGTAAGGGATTCTGCCTGCTCGTCATTCTGAGCGGAGCGGAGATGCTTCGCTAGCGCTCAGCATGACAAGGAAGGAGATGCTTCATCTCTGGCTCAGCATGACGGGGAGACGTCCTGGCGGGAGAGTTGTCCTCCGATTCATGTGGTATACGAAACCTCGGTGAAACATTCGTACGCGGACGGGGAGAAGCCTACCCAGTCAGAGGAAGGCCGAGAGCATATCTCCCCAGCCTGTGTGATATATTGGGGGCGATGAGATTAAAGCGAAGACGCGACTCCTGAGCAAGCCTGAGACCCCCTCGCTGCAGCAGTTGCGCAGCCGAGTACGCTTCTCCACCTGGCTGCTGAGCGCTGCGCTGGTGCTGGCGCCGCTGGTGGCGGGGCGACTGGAGCTGGGGGGCGAACCCGTAGAGCCTTCGCTGCGGGGAGT
>JANWYZ010000452.1 GCA_025054895.1 bacterium
CCGCGTATGCGCCTTCGCCTCGCAACTCAATCAGCGTGTTGCCCGCTTCGTCACGCGCAAGCACCTGCGTCGGCAACGGTTCTGGGGCACGAAAATACAGGTGGTGTCCCGCAGGCGTCTTCGCGCAGGGTAGGTCATACGTCCACGTTGCGAACCCGCGTGCAATGCACAGGTCAACGAACGCGAACCACGCCGAATCATCGTCAAAGTCCAGAACCGCGAGGTTTCGGCTAACTGCGCCTGCTACCACTCCGACACCGCGCAACCCGTTGGAGAACCATTCGCGCACTTCGCTCTCGGTTGGTAGCTCCTGCTGGAACCGTTTCCAGCTGGGCAACGCAGGAGCTTTGGTTCCGTCGGCTTTGACGGGAATTACCGACAGGTCGGCGTGCAGGTAGGCGAGAGCAGCTTGCAGCAGGTCACTCCTCATCGGCGCGAGCCTCCTTCTCTCTCGGTGTCGGCAGCAGCAGCTGCAGCACTCGCATTACCGTTTCGGGGTCGCTCGTGTGCCAGAGGATGCGAAACTCGCCGTTTTC
>JANWYZ010000453.1 GCA_025054895.1 bacterium
GCTGAAGAGTTCGTCGTGCGCGCTTGGTTGCCAAGGCACGCCATGCTGGTGGTAGCGCACGGCAGTGTGCGTCTCGTTATTCTGACGTGACAGGAGAACGGCTCGACAGGAGCCTCGCCCTCCAGTCTTCTGTTGTTCTGAGCGGGCGAAGGGGCGTTCCATAGCGACAGCCTGATCGCTCCAAGCAGGTTTCCCCGTTCACGAGGGAAGAAAGATTTTTCCGAGTCATTTTCCCCATCCCCTTGACATCTTTGCAAGAGGGATGTATAATATGAAACGATGTATATGAAACGATACATATACGAGGCTGGAAGCCGCCGTGAGCAAAGTCACACTGAAAGAGATTGCGCAATCATTAGGAGTGTCTCCCAGTCTGGTGTCGGGGGTGCTGAACAACCGCCCGGGCGTCTGGGCGTCAGAGGAGACGCGCCAGCGAATTCTGCATGAGGCGATTGTGCGTGGCTACCGCCCCCATTCGGTAGCGCGCGCCCTGCGCAGCGGCAAGACCTCCAACGTGCTGCTGGTGTACGAGCCG
>JANWYZ010000454.1 GCA_025054895.1 bacterium
GCGCACCATCGAGGCGTACCTTCTGGGCTTCTCGGGCAACCTGTATGGCGAAGAGGTGCACCTCGCCTTCTTCTATCGCCTGCGCGACGAGCAGAAGTTCGATTCCCTACACGCGCTGAAGGCGCAGATGGACAGGGATGTGCAGCAGGTCACGGAGCTGATGCGATAGATGGAAGCGCACAGGGTAATGAGCAGGAGGAAAACCAGATGCGAGGGCAGTTGGATTTCGAGGCGCACAACGCCGAGGTGAGGCAGGTCTGGGAGGCGTATCGCGCGGGCAAGCCCATCCGCGTGCCCATTATCTGGGGCATCAACCCGCGCTTCACGATGTGGATGCCCCAAGCCAACCCGCGCGGCATCACTTTCGAGCAGTACTTCTCCGACGCGCAGCTCATGCTCGAACGGCAGATTGAACATCAGCACTGGGTGCGCCATCATGTGCCACAAGACGCCGAAATGGGTATGCCGCAGGACGGATGGCATGTGTATGTGGATTTCCAAAACGTGTACGAGGCAGCGTGGATGGGCTGCCCC
>JANWYZ010000455.1 GCA_025054895.1 bacterium
CCATTTCGCCTGACGGACGCTACATTGTAGGCTGGGGCTGGAAGGGAGGACGTTTCGAGGCGTATTTGCTCGATACGCGCAGAGACTCTACCGTACAGGGCAGAATCGATCTGCGCGATTTCGGGGGCGACATCACCGGTGTGCCCGTGCACGTAGAGCTGCGGCAGGGAGGGGGCGTCGTACGCTCTCTGCAGGTGACCACCGACGCGAACGGGAAGTACCTTATCGCCGACGTAGCGGACGGCACCTACGATATCGCCTTCAAAGCCAGCCGCTGGTTGCGCGTGGTGGTGACCGGTGTGGCGGTAGCGGGGGCAGATGTCACCGGCGTGGACGTTTCTCTCACCAATGGCGACATCGACGGCGATAACGAGGTGAGCCTGTTCGACTTCGGCGCGCTGGTGGCAGCGTTCGGTTCAGCGCCCGGTGATCCCGAGTGGAACGCGAACGCGGACCTCGACGGCGACGAAGACGTTTCCCTGTTCGACTTCGGCGTGCTGGTGCGCAACTTCGGCGCCATCGGGGATGA
>JANWYZ010000456.1 GCA_025054895.1 bacterium
AGACCACGAGCGTGGGAGATATTGAGCGGTTCATGCGTTACTATCGCGCATTGTGGCAGGAGCTATGTCGGTAGGCGCGCCCGTGTGGAAAGTGTCCCTGCATGGCGGGCACAGCAGCGAGTTCTGCGACCACGCGGGGTCGCCCCTGCGCGAGATGCTAGAGGCGGCAGTTCGAGCGGGTTACCACACTTTTGGGGTGACGGAGCACGCCCCCCGCGTGCAGGCGCGCTTTCTCTACCCGAACGAGATTGCGCTGGGCTGGGATGTCTCTCGAGTCGTCTCGAATTTCGAGCGCTACGCTCAGACCCTTCCCACACTGGCAGAGGAGTTCTCTGACCGCCTGACCGTGCTGCGTGGCTTTGAGGTGGAAGTGGTGCCCCATGCTTCGTATGCGGCGCTGATGCGGGAGTATCGCCAACGCTATCGGTTCGAGTACTATGTTGGCTCCGTGCATTACGTGGACGAAATCTCCATCGACGGCAGCCTGGAGGAGTTCACGCGCGCGATGGAGGCATGTGGCGGGCTG
>JANWYZ010000457.1 GCA_025054895.1 bacterium
CGCTCAGTATGTTCGTCTCTCATCGCACAATCAGCACGGGCTTGTCGTGTATGGCATGCAGCACGCGATGCGAGACGCTGCCCAGCAGTAGGGCGGAGGCGTTGCTCAGTCCGCGCGAGCCCATCACGATGAGGTCGACCCCTTCCTCCTCCGCTACCTTGACGATGGTCTCCGCGGTGTGACCGTATTCGATGCGCGTGTCGTACTCCACCCCTGCCTCTTCCAGTATCGGCTTGGTAACCGTCAGCACACCCTCCGCCGCCTGTTCCATCAGTCGGGTGACCACTGCTACATCGGTCGCTCCGCCCGGCAGCACTGTAGAACCCGCCAGCGCGGCGGGGATGTGCACCACATGCAACACTGTCACCCTTGCCCCGTAGGTCTTTGCCAGAGCTGCCGCCCAGCGCGTGGCTTTCAGAGCCGAGTCCGAGCCGTCAGTCGCTAGCAGAATGCGTCCAATCATCCCCTATTTCCCCCTTGCTGGTAAAATACGCGACCTGTTGCATGTTTCCCTTGCCTCACG
>JANWYZ010000458.1 GCA_025054895.1 bacterium
AAGACTACATGCGGCACGTTCCTGATTGAAAGAATAGGAGGCTACCCATGCAAGGGGGTAGCGGCAGCTGTTGGCGTTCTGCTCTGGTATGAATCGTTATCCGCTTCCGTAATGACCCACCATTGAAATGGTGGGCTATGATGGAAACAAACCTGCCTGCGCAGGTTCCCAAGCCTGCGAGGCTTCTTCCCTTTCGTAGTCCCCGAGTTTCATCAGGGGAAGGATGTTGCGAAATCCTCAAAATCGCATCTTAATGCAGCACAATTGCCCCCGTTCAGTTTTGGTTTTGTGGTAAGGTGTACGGCGTAGTAGCTGTGTTTGCGCTCTCGCTGTCATGCTGAGCCGAAGGCGAAGCATCTGAGCCCCTTCGCTAACGCTCAGAGTGGTAGGGGCGCACTGACATGCGCCACGAAAACGGGTGTGTTCGTCGTGCAGGTTTCAGCCTGCTCACGCGCACGAAGAACGAAAAAGTTCGTAGTGAAGCACGTCAGCGCTTCTCATGGAATTAGGGGTTGCTCTCT
>JANWYZ010000459.1 GCA_025054895.1 bacterium
CTCCCTTTGCTCCCCCCGCTCGGGGGGGGTACTCTCACCCCCGTCCCGGGGGTGGTGGGGTGGGGGACAAACGGCTCGGCGGGAGCCTCGCCCTCCAGAACGTTGTCATTGTAGAGGACTTTTGTCCTTCTGAGCGGAGCGGAGAATCTGGGTTTGACAAGGTGTAGAGATGCTTCGCTTCGCTCAGCATGACAATGAAGACGAGGGTTTTCGTCCATGCTTGCAGGACGACAGGGCTTCTCGTCCTTCTGAGCAGAGCGAAGAATCTCGTTGACGGGGGTAGAGATGCTTCGCCCTGCTCAGCATGACAGGAGAGGCTCGGCGAGAGATCGCCTTCCAATCCCGCTGTCATTCTGAGCGGAGCGAAGAATCTCTAAGGAAAAGGAATACTTCGCCTTCGGCTCAGCAGGACACGGGAGACAGCTCAGTGGGAAGCCTGCCCGATAAAAGAAGCGGTTGGAGGGCGAACCTCTCGGTGAGCCGAAGGGTTCAGCCCATCCTCCGCTCTGAGCGTGAGTA
>JANWYZ010000045.1 GCA_025054895.1 bacterium
TGCGTCCGCCATCGTGGTCGCGACGGAGCGCGACCCTCCAGAGGTTGCCTGCCCACATCTGGAGGGACGCACTCTGTTGCGTCCGCCATCATGGTCGCGACGGAGCGCGACCCTCCAATGTTGTCAGAATAACGAAAGGTCTGGAGGGCGAGGTCTGCCCTCTGCAACGGTGTGCGTTGCGCTACTTGTTCCCTCGCTCTGCCCGGTCGCGCGCGAGCAGCTCCTGCATCTCCTTCTGGAACTGCGCAGGGTCTTTGACTGCCTTGCTCAAATCCAGGTCGCTCTGCTTTCGCCCCTGCCCGGGAGGTGGGCTTTGCGGCAGGTTTTTCCACATAATCGCCCCGACGATGGCGATGAACGCCGCGATGATAAGTATCGCCACCACCGGACTGATTTGCCTGTTCATCGGTGCCTCCTTACTGGCGCAGTGGCTCCATCGCGAAGCGTACGAGATCGAGGAACTTGCCCTTCTTGTACGCTGCGTGTCCATCCACCATCACTGCGTATGTAGCGCCGACCGCCTCTTTGCCGTTACCGCCAAACAGCGCGGGTACCACATCGGAGTCGCTATAGCCCTCGTGGTAGCCGTACGAGTTGCAGAAAGCGATGATGGATTTGGCGGGCGAGCCTACTGCTGCCAGCGGCTGTCCGGCAATATAGTAATCCTGCGGGTTACCCGTGTTATAGGGCGGACCAAGAATGGGACCCAGTAGTCGCACAAACAGCTCCAGCGGGGTCATGCGCGGTGAGGGAACCAGCCCTACTCCACCATAAGCATACCCATACGAGCCGAACTGGTTCAGCGGCAATCCATCGGGGCCCAGACGCACCGGGTCGGATCCCAGCGTTGGGCAGTGGAACAATCCATGACTCTTAATGTACGGGTAGAACGCATACTCCATGAACAGACCGCGCTTGTTGTTCAGGTCTACGGACCAGTTTGGCGGGCCGCTGGGCATCCTGCGGCTATAGCCCGTATTGTCATCGTTGTTGCGTCCATCCATCATCAACCAGGGGAACGTCTCGTCGTAGTCCTGCACGTACATGAGCGCCGCTGTGCCAATCTGCTTCAAGTTCGACAGGCAAGTGGTCTTGCGCGCTTGCTCGCGGGCGCGAGCAAACACCGGAAACAGGATTGCCGCCAGTATCGCAATAATTGCGATAACTACCAGCAGCTCAATCAGCGTAAAAGCACGCTTCATTCTTCGTGATCCTCCATGCTTTGTTAGTTGTCTGCTTAAATGACACGCTCTATTTTAAGAGGCAAGCACGCCGTGTGTCAACCCGCCATTCTGCGGGATGACATCTTGTCTTAGCCGCCCACATAACCCAGCATACGTACTCGCATCGTTTCCGTTTCGCTTTTTATCCCCTGTGCTACTTCCTCCTACACCTCTCTCATTCCTGCCGTTGTACTGTTAAAATCTTGTGGAACGGGAACTGCTGTCGTCGTTCACTCGTCAAGATAATTTGCCATGCCTGCTTCTAAAACAAGCAGGAATGCGGGCAAACTGTGGCACAATATCAGAGGGAAACGCAGGCAACCGGCACGGGCGCAGTGTGCGTCCGTTTTTACGTATATCATATCACGATGAGCCTCATGCCCCAACGGCATGAGAAGCCCAAAAAGGAGCATCAAGCATCGATGAAAGCAGCTACCTTCAACGGACAAGAGATTGTGCTGACCGCAGAAGGTTATGCACGCATCGAAAAGGAACTGGAGCACTTGAGCCGGGTGGAGCGCAAAGCAGTCGCTGACCGCATCCGTGAAGCGAAGGATTTCGGCGAACTGACGGAAAACGCAGAGTACGAGGACGCCAAGAGCGAGCAGGCGCTCATTGAGGGGCGTATTCTTGAACTACGCCAAATCCTGAGTCAGGCGGTCATTCTGAAAGATGAAGATATCTCCACCGATCACGTAAGTATCGGCTCCTACGTCCGCGTGCGCGATATGGATACCGGGGAGGAATGGGAGTTCCGCATGGTGAGCCCCTTTGAAGCGGACCCCGACGAAGACCGTATCTCTCACGAATCGCCCATCGGTGAGGCATTGCTCGGACACAAGGTGGGCGAGGTCGTCGAGGCGAATATACCTGCAGGAAAAGTACGATACCAGATTCTGCAGATTCGAAAGTAACGGCAAGCAATGGAACTGTCTCACGAAGAGAACGATCAAGTACTGAGGCGGCGAGAGAAGCTGCAAACGCTGCGCGAGTTGGGCATAGACCCCTACCGAGAGGAGCGCTATGAACGTACGCACCTCGCCGCCGACATCCTTCACCGATATGATGAGCTGGAAGGCAGAACGGTGCGCATTGGTGGACGCATCGTGGCGATGCGCCTGATGGGCAAAGCCTCCTTCATGCACCTGCAGGACAGCTCTGACAGGATTCAAGTGTACTTCCGCGCCGACGACCTGGGCGAGGAGCGATACAATTTGCTTAAACTGCTAGACCTTGGCGACTTCCTCGGTGTACAGGGCGAGGTGTTCCGCACCCGTACCGGCGAAACCACCGTGCACGTGCGCGAGTTCACCATTCTTTCCAAATCGCTGCGTCCCATTCCCTTCGGCAAGGAAAAAGGCGAACAGCACTGGTACGGTTTGCAAGACGTAGAATTGCGCTACCGCAGGCGGTATCTGGACCTGCTGATCAACCGAGAGTCGCGCCAGACCTTGCTCGATCGTTGTCGGATCGTGCAGGCGACACGCCGTTTTCTCGACAGCGAAGGGTTCCTGGAAGTGGAAACGCCCGTCTTACAACCGCTGGCAGGAGGCGCGGCGGCGCGCCCGTTTATCACGCACCATAACGCGCTGGATGTGGACTTTCACCTGCGCATCTCGCTGGAGCTGTACCTGAAACGCCTCATCGTGGGCAATATCGAGAGGGTGTACGAAATCGGGCGCGTTTTCCGCAACGAGGGCATGGACCGCCGTCACAATCCCGAGTACACCCTGCTGGAGCTGTACCAGGCATACGCCAACCTCGAGGACATCATGGATTTGGTCGAGCGACTGTTCCACTATGTGTGTCTCGAGGTGCGCGGTGAGCCGTACATCGTATACAACGGGCAGAAAGTCGACATGACCCCGCCGTGGAAACGCGGTCGCCTGCTCGAGCTAATCGAGTACTATGCGGGTGTTCAGCCCGATGAGTTCTCCACGTTCGAGAGCGCGAAGGCAGCGATGGAGCGTAAAGGCTTGCCTACTGAAAACGAGCATACTGTTGGAGGCATTATTGAGAAGCTGCTGGAGCGATTTGTGCAGCCCCACCTGATAGAGCCTATCTTCGTCACCGACTACCCGATAGAGACCTCACCGCTGGCGAAGAAGCATCCGCAAGACCCGCGCTTCACCCGCCGCTTCGAGGGCTACGTTGCCTGCCAGGAGGTGGCTAACGCCTTCTCCGAGCTAAACGACCCCGACGACCAGCGCGAGCGGTTCGAGGCGCAGATGCGGATGCGCGCCGCGGGTGACGAAGAGGCGCACCCCTACGATGAGGATTTCGTCACCGCGCTGGAGTATGGTATGCCTCCTACGGGCGGGCTGGGTATTGGCATGGACCGGATGGCTATGGTGATACTCGGCGCGGAGTCGATTCAGGATGTCATCTTCTTCCCACAAATGCGCCCAAGGTGATTAACCCGAAACCAACCACCCTGCAGGAAGTGCTGCACACGTTCGATCTGGTGCGGAAGCAGCAGGGTTTCCTGCAAAAGGGCGTCTGCTGGTAGAACAATGTGAGGTGAGTGTACAGAGCAGGAGTCGCACAGGGACAGGCATAATCTCCCGTCGGGAGGTGCTGCAATGAAGTTCACCAAAGGTGTGTGGCTGATGCGCGAGGGGGTTGTGCCCCATTATGCGACGCATGTGTACGACTACGAATACGATGAGGATTCGTTAACGTTGCATGCGCCCGATAAATGGGTTACCAGCCGCGTGGCAACACTGGATACACCGCTCCTGACCATAAAGCTTTCCTCGCCTCTGGAAAACATCATCCGTGTACAAATCTGGCATCACCGGGGTACGCCAACGCGCCCACCCTGTTTTGAGTTACAGGAACATCCTGCCCCTCCGGTACGGACGGCAGAAGGCGATGGCTTTGTAACCTTCACTACAGGGCAACTTATCGCGCGTGTGCGCACTCAGGGCGAGTGGCTGCTGGAGTTTTGCGACGGCGAGAAGCAGGTGACCACCTCTGGCGCGAAGAGCATCGGCTATATGGATACCCCGGAAGGACGCTTCATGGTGGCGCAACTGGGGTTGGGCGTAGGTGAGTGTGTATACGGGCTGGGCGAGCGGTTCACGCCGTTCGTAAAGAATGGACAGGTGGTGGAGATGTGGAACGAGGACGGCGGTACCGCCACCGAAATCGCCTATAAGAACGTCCCCTTCTACCTCACCAATCGCGGCTACGGAGTGTTTGTGGCGCATCCGGAAAGGGTCTCGTTTGAGGTAGCATCCGAACATGTGGAGCGCGTGCAGTTCAGCGTGTCCGGTGAGTATCTGGAGTACTATCTTATCTACGGGCCGACGCCTAAAGAGGTCATCAGCCGTTATACCGCGCTGACGGGGCGTCCTGCGCTGCCACCCGCCTGGTCGTTTGGATTGTGGCTCAGTACCTCCTTCACCACCGATTACGACGAGGGGACAGTAACCTCGTTCATCGACGGCATGGCGGAGCGTGGCATCCCGCTCAGCGTGTTCCATTTTGACTGCTTCTGGATGCGCGAGTTCCACTGGTGCGATTTCGTGTGGGACAAGCGCGTTTTCCCCAACCCAGAGGGCATGTTGCGACGGCTGAAGGAGCGTGGGCTACACATCTGCGTGTGGATAAACCCCTACATCGCGCAACGCTCGCGCCTGTTCGAAGAAGGGACGCGCGGCGGCTATCTGCTGAAGCGAGCCAATGGCAGCGTATGGCAGACCGACCTGTGGCAGGCAGGTATGGGCATTGTGGATTTCACCAACCCTGAAGCGCGCCGGTGGTTCCAGAGTCAGCTGCGCCAGCTGTTAGCAATGGGGGTAGACTGCTTCAAGACCGACTTCGGCGAGCGTATCCCGACCGACGTAGTATATCACGATGACTCCGACCCATTGCGGATGCACAACTTCTATTCTTATCTCTACAATAAGACAGTGTATGAACTGCTCACGGAAGAGCGTGGCGAGGGAGAGGCGGTGCTTTTCGCACGCTCGGCGACTGCTGGTGGGCAGAGATTCCCCGTTCACTGGGGCGGCGACTGCACCGCGACCTACGAGTCGATGGCGGAGACGCTGCGAGGTGGACTGTCGCTGAGTCTGTGCGGTTTCGGCTTCTGGAGTCACGACATCGGCGGCTTCGTAGATACCGCCCCTGCTGACCTGTACAAACGCTGGTGCGCCTTCGGGTTGCTCACCTCGCACAGCCGGCTGCACGGTAGCAGTTCCTACCGCGTGCCGTGGCTGTTTGACGAAGAAGCAGTGGAGGTGTTACGATACTTTACCAAACTGAAGTGTCGCCTGATGCCTTACCTGTATCGCTGCGCGGTGGAGGCGCATGAAGAGGGTATCCCCATGATACGGGCGATGTTTGCGGAGTTTCCCAACGACCCCGGCTGCGACACGCTGGACAGGCAGTACATGCTGGGACCGAACTTGCTGGTAGCGCCTGTCTTCTCGCCTGATGGTGTGGTAGACTACTACCTGCCCGCTGGTCGCTGGACGAACTTGCTAAGCGGAAAGGTGGTAGAGGGCGGGCGTTGGGTGCGAGAAAAACATGATTTCCTGAGCCTGCCGCTGATGGTTCGCCCCAATTCGGTAATCCCCATGGGCGCAGTGGACACACGCCCTGACTACCATTACCCCGATGGCGTAACCTTCCATGTGTTCGAGGTGGAGAATGGAACGCGCTCAGCAGCGCGCGTGCCCGATCTGAGAGGACGGACCGCGATGGTGCTGCATATTCGGCGCGACGGAGACCGCTTTGCTTTCCACGCCGAAGGCGAAGCGCGCGCATGGAAGGTACTGTTGCGCAATCTGCAGGCAGTACACAAGGTGGAAGGCGGTCAGGCAGTGTCGGCAGCGGAGGGAGTAGTGATAGAACCGACCGCTGGCACGGAGGCAATAAACGTGTTCTTGGTGCCCTCTGCAGGAACCAATCGCTGAGCAACACAGGGACGCGCAACTGCGCACCCTGCAAACGTGGTGTTATAGTCAAAAAAACCCCTCTTCCGTGCGGAAAGAGGGGTTATCGGTTTGGGCTTGAGGAGTG
Source organism: bacterium (assembly GCA_025054895.1). Classification (GTDB taxonomy): domain Bacteria; phylum Armatimonadota; class HRBIN16; order HRBIN16; family HRBIN16; genus HRBIN16. The sequence continues at coordinate 6,255 of JANWYZ010000045.1, forward strand.
GCTGAGTCAGTCGACGACCTCTGGCTCGCGTACGGGAGCCTGTTCCTTTGGATATACGCCCCGCCGGAACACCACACGTGCGAGCCAGTTGCCCATGTCGTCGAACACGGTGTAGACGCAGGGAATAACCACTAAAGTCAACAGGGTAGAGAGGATCAATCCACCGATGACTGCAATGCCCAGAGGCGCGCGGAACTCCGAGCCACGTCCGATAGCCAGCGCGACAGGCAACATGCCGAAGACCATCGCGAAAGTGGTCATCAGGATCGGGCGCAACCGCGTGGGACCTGCTTCCAGCAGCGCCTGCAGACGCGGTAGACCACGACTGCGCAGAGTATTGGTGTAATCCACCAGCAGGATAGCGTTCTTGGTCACCAGCCCCATCAACATGATGACGCCAATCATCGATACAATGTTCAACGAGTTGCCAGTGATAATCAGCCCAAGTAGCGCGCCAATCATCGCCTGTGGCAAGCTGAGCATGATGGTCAGGGGCATCAGCAACGACTCGAACAGCGCCGCCATCAGCATGTACACCAGCACGATAGCCAGCAGCAACGCCTGCCCCATGTAGCCGCCTTCTTCCTGCTGGAACTGAATCTCACCAGCCCACCTCAGCTGCACGCCGGGCGGCGGCAGGTTCGCCTTCGCCAGCGCTTCGTTAATCACCAGCTGCATGTTGCCCGGCGCATAGCCCGGTTTCAGGAAGGCGCTAAAGGTCACCAGCCGCTGGCGGTTCTTGCGGTCTATCTTGGTGGGACCAGTGGTCATCTCCACCGCAGCCACATCGGACAAGCGCACAGGGCGCCCGTTAAAGTAGCCGATAACCAGGTCGCGCACTGTGTTGATGTCCTCGCGCTGCGTTTTCATCAACTGCACACGGATGTCATATTCTTTCCCGCCTTCACGGAATTTGGTGTCGGTGTTGCCCTCGACGTAGGTACGCAGAGCGGAGGCAACCTGTGCGACCGTCATGCCCACGGAAGCCGCCTTATCCGGATCCACACGCACTTGTAGCTCCGGCTTACCCAGCTTCCACGAAATGTCGGGGTCAACGATGCCCTCAATCGGAGATACCGCCGCCATCACGCGCTCGGCGGTGCGCACTAGTAGCTCGGTGTCCTGACCAGTGAGCTCTATCTCGATGGGTGCGCCGCCGCCACCACGAAAGCCGGATACCGCGTTGATCCGGATTTTTGCGCCCGGGATAGAGCCTATCTTCTGGCGTATCTCCTCGGCGATGTCGGAGCTCGGGCGGGTGCGCAGGTACGGATGCTTGACCCACGGCAACCATCCTGTCAACCTGTCGCCCAGAGCCTGTTTCTCTGCACAAGTAATTTGTAATTCACCGTACTGCGCTCCACGACCGCCCGTGCCTACAAAGGCGGAGGTGGTATTGCCTACGCTGGTGAACATGCTCTCCACGTCGCGGCGGATGGATGAGGTATTGTATATTACGTCCTCGATGCGAGCAACCACACGGTTTGTCGCCTCAAGTGAAGTACCTGCAGGCATCTCGACGGTGATTTGAATCAACCCCTGGTCCTGGTCAGGCGCGAAGCGGAAAGGCAAGAGCGGGCGTCCCCAGAAGCTACCCAGCATCCCCGACAGGAAGAACGCCAGCGCCATGATGAACGTACCCCAGCCCGCGACGAACAACGGTTTGCGGTTGGAACGCCATATCAGCGCGAGCAACCAGAACAGAAAACCGAACAAGGCGGTAAACATGCCCACACCTGCAGCCGCGGGCAGGAAATTGCGTCCTACAAGCGAGCCTGCTATCACCAGCAAGATGCTCAACAGCAGCCCGTTGCCGATGGCAATCACCAGCCAGCGTCGGCGCAACGCACGTTCCAGAATACGGCGGTACACCATGTCCAGCGCATGATAGAAGCGGTCAAACGCCGCAAACAAGCCGGTTTTGGCTTCGACCTGCTCGCCCATGCGGAACCACCGCGACGCCAGCATCGGCGTCAGCGTAAATGACACCAGCAGGGAAAAGAGGGTAGCGGTAGCGACCGTGATGCCAAACGCGCGGAAGAACTGCCCCACGATACCGCCCATGAAGGCGACCGGCACGAACACCACCACGTCTACCAAGGTGATGGTAATTGCCGCCAGACCGATTTCCGAGCGTCCGTTAAGTGCGGCTTCGGCTGGTTCCTCGCCGTTGGTCAGGTGGCGGAAGATGTTCTCTAATACCACGATAGAGTCATCCACCAGAATACCTACCGCCAGCGACAGCGCGAGCATGGTCATCGTGTTGAGCGTAAAACCAAACGCATTCATCACCAGGAAGGTACTGACGATGGAGGTGGGTATCGCCAGCGACACAATGAAGGTACCTCGCAGGTTATGCAGGAACAGATACACCACAAACACCGCCAGGAATATCGCCAGAAACAGCGCAACGCGCAGGTCGGTGAGGCTTTCCAGCACGAACTTGGACTGGTCCTGGGTCAGCACGAACTCGATATCTCTGGGAAGTTCCTTTTTGAGCTGCTCTATCTCGCGCTTAACGCCGTTGCAGACCTCAACCGTGTTTGCATCTGTGGCTTTGGTGATGATGATGGCGACCGTATTGCGGGTGTTCACTCGTGCTATCTCACTGCGTTCCGCAACATCGTCTTTGACTGTAGCCACGTCGGACAGGCGGATGACGTTGGGCGCGCCCATTGGGTTCGTGCGATTGGTTACCGGAATGCGCACGTTGCGTATCTGGTCTAAGTTCGCGAACTCGCCAGCCACTCGGATAGAGTATTCGTGGCGTTCTTCCTCGATGCGCCCGCTGGGCACGTTCAGGTTCGCCGCCTGCAGCGCCTGCACGACCTGCATGACGTTTAGCCCATAGGCGTCGAGGCGCGCCTGGTCCACCTCCACCCGAATCTCACGCACGTCGCCGCCCACTATCGACACCGATGCTACACCTTGCACGCGCGCCAGTCGGTTGCTGACGATTTCCTCCGCAATGTAGCGCAGCTGTTTGCTGGGGCGGTCGCTGGACATACCGTAATAGAGCACCGGAAAGGCATTGATGTCTATCTTGGAGATAGAGGGCGACAACGCTTCACGCGGCAGGGAGACGCGGATGGCATCTACCTTCTCGCGTACATCGGCTGCCGCCTGACTGGAATCGATACCCAGATTGAACTCGACAGCAACCAGCGAGATGCCCTCCTGGGAAACGGATGTCACATTCTTGACACCGTTGATACCGTTGACCGCGTCTTCAATCGGTTTGGAAATGAGCGTTTCCACCTCGCGCGGTCCCGCTCCCGGATATACTGTGGTGACGATAACGTACGGGAAGTCCACGCTTGGATTCAACTCGACGCGCATCCTGCTGGCGGCGGTCCACCCCAACACCGCCAGAGCAGAGAACACCATCAGGATGAAAACGGGGCGCCGGATTGATACACTGGTAAGCCACATGCTTGCCTCTCCTCCCTGCCTGAACTAAGAGCCGCCTGCGGTCGTCGCCTCTGCGGTTTGCAGCTGTTCGACGCGCACTTTGTCGCCGTCACGCAGGTTTTCCTGACCCTGCACCACCACCTGCGCGCCCGCTGGAACACCCCGCACTTCGGCGTTCGTGCCGTTGATGTAACCTGTCTGCACCGCTACCCGTCGTGCAACTCCCTCTTTCACCACAAACACCACCTGCTTGCCGTCTTGCACCAGGACGGCATCCTTAGGGATGAGCACGACGTTGCGGCGCACGTCCACCAGTATTTCGCCGCGGGCGAACATCTGCGGCTTGAGCATTCCGCCCTCATTGCGCATATCTACGCGCACTACAAAATCGCGCGAGCCTTCCGAACCAACAGGGTAGATGCGGCTCACCGTCCCCACAAAGCTCTTGCCAGGATAGGCGTCTACCGTCACGGTAACCTGTTGTCCCTGGCGAACGTAGCGCACCTCTGTTTCGGATACACGCGCTTCGAAGAAGATGGTGTTGAGGTTCACGATGCGCAGTAACGGCGTCCCCGCCCCAGTTACCTGTCCGGGTTGCGCTGCGCGCATGGCGACAGTACCACCGATGGGCGAGCGAACAAACGCCGCCTCATACTGCTCACGCGCGTAGAACAAGCCAGCTTCCGCTTGCGCCACCAGCGCTTTCGCTGCGTTCACCTCATCCTGGCGCACGCGCAGCTGCAGGTTGCCCGTTTGCGCGAGGCGAACCGCCTCCTCTGCCTGTTTCACCAGAGCGCGCTGCGCCTCGATATCTTCCTGACGTGCGCCTTCCTGCACCAGACTCAGCTGCTCCTGAGCGGTTCGATACTGCGCCAGTGCGATGTCGTAGGCGGTTTGCGCCGCATCCAGCTGCTGCTTAGGTACCGCATCTTGCTGATAGAGCCGACGTACTCGCTCCAGATTCGCCTGTGCGTTGTCCAGGTTCGCTTTGGCGGAGGCGACCTGTTCTTCCACCTGCTTCCGCTCTTGCCGGCGCGCTCCTGCTTCTAAGGCGCGCAGACGAGCCCTCGCCGCTTCCAGAGCAGCCTCCGCCTGGCGCAGGTTGGTCTCGTTCTGGGTTGGCTGCAATTCCAGGGCGGTTTGCGCCTGCTGTAATCTGGCGCGCGCCGACCTCAACGTTGCCTCTGCCTGGCGCAGCTGCGCTTCGAGGTCGTCGGTTTCCAGCTGTACTACCAGCTGCCCCGCCTGAACCGTATCTCCTTCACGCACAAAAACCTTCGCAATCTTGCCCGGCACTTTGGCGGACACCATCACGTCATCCAGCGTTTGTAGCGAGCCTGTGACCGAGATGGTGAAGGGAATGTCGCCGGTACGCGCGCTCACCACTGCCACTGCGGTTGCTGGTGCGGCAGCCTGTTGGACGGGGGGCGCCGTTCCACGCCGCGCACACCCCCCCAGCACGCCAGCCATCCCCAGTAGAGTGAACCCTGCGATAAACGCCTTCCGGTACACTGGTATGCTCCTCCTTCTTGAAGTCGCCCTGTCTCTCTTCTCGTTACGGTGTTTGTGCATATCTGCCCATCGCTTTCTCAAGGCGCGCCCAGGCGACGCGCAGGTCGTAACGTGCGTTGACGAGGTTCTGTTCCGCCTGGGTATAAGCCAGCTCGGCGTCGCTCAACTCCAGCTGCGTGGAGACGCCAGCTTCGTAGCGCACGCGAGCCACGCGCAAACTTTCAGTAGCCGCCTGCACGCCCTTCTCCGCCGCCACCACCTTTTCACGCGCCTCCTGCAGGCTCAGGTAGGCGTTACGTACCTCTAAGGCGATGCCTTCGCGCACGTTTTCGACGGTGATTTTGGCTTTGTCTGCGTCCGCGCGAGCCTGGTCGATGCGCCCTCTCGTCTGCCCGCTATCCCAAATTTTGAACTGCAGCACAGCGATCGTGGTGAAGCTGGACTCGCGAGGCTGGAAGGTAGAAGTCTTGAGGTTAAAATCCCACTGCCCGCTTACCACAAGGTTGGGCAGCTGGTCGCGCTTTGCTGCGGTGACCTGCTTCTCCGCCAGCGATACCCCCAGGTTCGCCTGAATCATCTCGGGGCGTTTGGATATCGCTTCCTGCAGGTACCGGTTGAAATCGCCCGACTCGGGTTCCGGCTCTTCGGCAGGCAACAATTCCACAGGCTCGTCTACGCGCCTGCCCAGCACGTTGTTGAACGCCGCCTTCGCCAGCTGCAGGGCGTTGCGCGCCGTGATCACTGACTGCTGCGCTGCAGCCACAGCTGCGTCCGCACGCATCACATCCAGCCTCGGGCTGATTCCTGCTTCCACCGCTGCCTGCGCCAGCTTGCGTCGCGTCTCCGCGTTCTGCAACGCCTCTTCCGCCACCCTCACCAGCTCCTGCGCACGGAGCACATCGTAAAACGCCTGCTTTACCTGTAACACAATCTCGTTGCGCGTGCGTTGCACGTCGAGGCTGGCGATGCGGGAGTACAACGAGGCTACATCCGTCGCGGTACGAACCAGCCCACTCACATCGATCAACTGACTCAGACTCACTGTCGCCGTGCCTGAATCGATAGGCTGGATCTCTATCTCATTATAGGTGATTGTGCCGGTTAAAGGGTCAAAAGAGGGGAACTTCGCCTTCGGCACCCGGTCTAAACGACGGTAGTTGGCGGAGACGTCCAGCTGGGGCAAACCTGCTCCTCTCGCTTCGCGCACCCGCGCATTGGCTTTGCGTTCATCTTGCAGTATCGAGCGCAATGTTCGGCTGTTCTGCAAGGCAATGCGGATGCTGTCCTGGAGGGTTAATGTTGTCGGTTGCGGTTGCGCCCACGCGCCCACTTCTATCAACACGAGTAGCCACCACACCACTCGCAGCACTTTCACTCTCTGTCACCTCCTGATTGCCCAAATTGGCTCTCCAATCGCTCGACCTCCCGCTGGAACATCTCCAGAAACTCGCGTATGGACTGCATCTTAAAAGCAAGGAAACCGGCGTGTATTGGATGGCGCACGATAACGAGCTTATCGCCCGGCTCGATGCCCAGCTCCCTTCGCGCCTCTGCAGGTATCACAATCTGCCCACGTTCGCCCACTGTCACCATACCGTAGGTAGCTTCCTCTAACCTGCACTCCGGTCGTCCGTTCATTGTGACCCCCTGCCTCATGCAAATCATGTAAATCGTGCAAATCATGCATACGGCGAGAGTATACCACAGCAAAGCGGGGTCTGTCAACACTTTTTTAGCCGCTCTTGTTGAACGATTGTTCAATTTCAGAGGGGACACAAAGCTCCACGTACAATCCTCTCAGCGCCATCGGCACGCTGTGTTTCAGAAACTTCTCGCGCCGCTGCTGCCATTCGCGCTCAGAGGCTTGCCCCCAGGCGAAGAACAGCGAAAACGCCATGCCCAGCAGCATCCCTGCCACAGCCTCTGCGTCCGCATCGGCACGAAATACGCCGCGATGTTGCTGCTCTTGTATGTAGCGTGTTAAGTTGGCTGTGTTGTCTTCCACCATGGCGCGGAAGTAGCGGGCGCATACTGGATTGCGCATGAACTCGATGATAAACATACGCGCCATGGAGGCGTTATGCCGCATCATATCGAGAAACTCCTGTAGCACCTTGTGTAATACCTCGGCAGGGTGGGCGTCGCCTGCTTCGTCCAGCACGCGCCGCAAGATGGGGGCAAAGCTGCGTGCTTTGATGACCTCCTCGAACAGATGCTCCTTGTTGCGGAAGTAATGGTACACCAGCGCCTCAGTGACACCTGCTGCGCGAGCAATGTCGCGGATGGAAGCGCCGTCGTAGCCCTTTTCGGCGAATTGGCGCAGGGCGGCGTCTATCAGCTGTTGCCGGCGCATTTGCGCCTGTTGTCTGCGTGAAGAGGAGCGATTGGTCATCAGCACCCACTAAATTGAACAATCGTTTAGCGAAAGAGATGATACCAGATGGACACCTTGAAATGCAATCCCATCCGCGCGACGATACGGACGTGCAGCAAACGGTCCGAATTAGCCCGCACGGAGAAGCAGGGTTGAAGGAACAAGAACGCCGCCCTTTGAACGAACTGATGCGCAAAAGCGCCCACCAGAGCCGAGCACAGGTTCGACGCAGGCAAAAGGGTGAAACATGGCGTAGAGAAATCTGGGCGTTAGCGCGTTGGTGTGTGAAACGGCGCATGGAGGAGAGGAGCAATGGGTCAGATACTCGCACAAACGGGGTTCAGCAGCGGGCAACGGCTTGCCCTCGTGCAGGGTGATCTCACCAAAGAGCAGGTAGATGCCATAGTCAACGCGGCGAACGAGTGGCTACAGCATGGAGGAGGCGTGGCAGGCGCGATCGTGCGTGCGGGCGGTGAAATTATTCAGGAAGAGAGCAACCGTATCGGGCGTGTACCGACCGGCAGCGCAGCGGTAACTGGCGCGGGCAGACTCCCAGCACGTTACGTGATTCACGCCGTAGGTCCTATCTGGAGCAACTACACGCCAGAGGAAGCCGACCGTCTGCTGGCAAGCGCTGTGCACAGCAGCCTGCAACGGGCGGACGAACTCGGCATTGCGACTATTGCCTTCCCTGCCATCAGCTCCGGCATCTACGGTTTCCCGAAAGACCGGTGTGCCAAGGTGATGATAGGCGCAATCGAAGAGTACTTCACCCGGCACCCGAGCAGTAGCGTCAAAGAGGTGCGGCTGGTGCTGATCGATACGCCTACGATGCAGGCATTTCAAGCGGAGTTCGCTTCGCGATACGGCGAAGGATTAACCTGAGGCATTTCCATTACGCCGAGCTTTAGCAAACCGCGCCAGCCTTTGCAACGACTGCACAGGCGTCTCGCCGGAGACGCCGTGTCGCCAGAAGGTCTGTGTGCGTGAGGGCCCCACCGATACCATCGCTACCGGCACGCCGGTGAGGTTTTCCACTTCCTGTATATAGTTCCGCGCTTCATCGGGCAGTTCGTCCCAGCTGCGCACGTTGGCAACCTCTTCTTTCCAACCGGGCAGATGCTCGTACACCGGCTCGCACTGTTCCAACACCGCACTATCGGAAGGAAACTGCTCGAGGACCTGTCCCCCCGGCAAGCGGTACGCGCGACACACCTGCACGGTGTCCATCCCGCTCAGCACATCCAGCAAAGTGATGGCGAAGGCGGTAAGACCGTTGACCTGTGCAGAATAGCGTAACACCACTGCGTCCAGCCATCCGCAACGGCGTGGTCTGCCGGTGGTCGTGCCATACTCCCTGCCCCGCTCGCGCAGATAGTTGCCGATTTCGTTGGGCTGCTCGGTTGGAAACGCGCCCGCGCCGACGCGGGTGGTATACGCCTTCGCCACGCCCACTACTGCGTCGATATGAGTCGGTCCGATACCCGTACCCACGCACGCTCCACCTGCCACAGGATGCGACGAGGTAACGTATGGGTATGTGCCGTGGTCCAAATCCAGCAACGTGCCTTGCGCCCCCTCGAAGACCACCCTCTGCCCGCTCTTCACCGCCGAATACACCAGTGGGTCGGTATCGGTAATCAGCGGGCGCAAAACCTCCACGTACTCTTCGTACTCTCGCCAGATGTCGTTGAAAGTAGGGCAATCGGCGTCGAACACACTGCGGAGCAAGCGGCTCTTCTCCTCCAGAGCCCGGCGTAGAGCGGCGGCAAAACGCTCGGGCTGGCGCAGGTCTGCCATACGGATGCCTTTACGCGCCGCCTTGTCGGCGTACGCCGGACCGATGCCTCTGCAGGTGGTGCCAATTTGCGCCGAGCCACGCTGCTTTTCCTCGAGCGCGTCCAGCAGCCGATGATAGGGCATCACCACGTGTGCGCTGGCGCTTACGCGCAAATTGTCTACGTTCACTCCCCTCGCTTGCAGAGAGCGTATCTCC
>JANWYZ010000460.1 GCA_025054895.1 bacterium
ACAACGGCCAGCGCCTGTTCATAGGACGTTAGCGCCTTCTCCCTCTGCCCCAGTGCGTGGTACACCCCCGCGATGTTATTCAGCGTCGCCGCTTCCCCGCGTCGGTCGCCCACTTCGCGTCGGATGGCCAGCGCCTGCTCGTAGTGTGCCAGCGCCTTCTCTTTCTGTCCAAGATCTTCATACACGGCGCCGATGTTGTTCAGCGTCACCGCTTCCCCGCGTCGTTCGCCCACTTCGCGCACAATCGTCAGCGTCTGCTCGTAGTACGTCAGCGCCTTCTCTCTCTGTCCCAGCGCGTGGCACACCTTCCCGAGGTTATTCAGCGTCGCCGCTTCCCCACGTCGGTCGCCCACTTCGTGTCGGATGGCCAGCGCCTGCTCGTAGTGCGCCAGCGCCTTCTCTCTCTGCCGCAGCGCATCGTACACCGCGCCGATGTTGTTCAGCGTCGTCCCTTCCATCGGACGATTGCCCACTTCCCGATGAATCTCCAGCGCCTGCTCGTAGTGCGCCAGCGCCT
>JANWYZ010000461.1 GCA_025054895.1 bacterium
GGGTCGAAACCCGAAGCCACATCGCTGGCGAGAGGCTCGTAGTGCGAGAGGTAATAAGCATCACCGCGCTTGCGTACCTCTACGAACAGAGCGTTCGCCCTGGCAGTACGCGCCGCCTGAAGCATTGCGTCCACCTCCGCCGGAGTACGCAACGCCGCGTGCCAGGTATCCACCCAAAAAGCGCGCAGCTCCGGCGCGGCATGTACCCGCACGGTGAGCAGCGTGAAGATAGTCAAAACAAGCCAACCCACAACTCGTCGCATGACCAATCTCCAGAGTCATAACGAACACTCCTATTGTAGCAGACGCAGGGAGACTGAGCAACTGGAATAGTAATGTGAGGTATTCAACGTGGCACGGGCATCTTGCCCGCCACATCACGCGCAGGATGCGCGTGCCACTGGAGAGCGAGGCTCCCGCCGAACCGTACCCCTTGTCATGCTGAGCCGAAGGCGAAGCATCTCCCAGATTCTTCGCTGACGCTCAGAATGACAATTGGAGGGCGAGGCTCCTGCCG
>JANWYZ010000462.1 GCA_025054895.1 bacterium
CTTTCATGGCTGCCCCTGTCCCCTCTCCGTGTTCAGAAATCGGTACTGCACCCTGGGGGGAGGCTGATTCCGATACTGTCCCCAGGCGAGGTACCATATCGCGAAAATAGCGAACAGAAGCAAGACAACCTTGCCCACCTCCCGCCAGGGAGGCGGGGCGGACTTCCTCCTGCGAAGTGTTGACGACCGCCGACGTGTTGTCACAGAGGTTCACCCTCTTCGCCGCCGTTCCAACGTCCTATGTAGCGCATTCGGGGCGACCTGCCTTTGTCCTCCCACGTTACTCTGAGCGTGCCTCTATCGTCAGCGTCAGTTCCACCTCCTCCCCATCGCGCACCACCACGACGGTCACCGTATCGCCCGGCTTGTAGCGGTTAAGGGCGTCCATGTAGTCGTAGATGTTCTGTACGGGGTAGCTGCCGAAGCGCACAATCACGTCGCCACTGCGCAAGCCCGCCTTCTGGGCGGGGCTTCCCTCACGCACTCCCGACAGCCGCAAGCCCTTCACGTCCT
>JANWYZ010000463.1 GCA_025054895.1 bacterium
GGCAGAAGTTTCGGCGCATCCTGATTGTGGCGTGCGGCACGGCGTATCACGCAGGGCTGATTGGCAAGCACGCGCTGGAACGCTGGCTGCGCCGCCCCGTGGAGGTGTACTACTCCTCCGAGTTCCGCTACGGCGACCCGATTCTGCAGCCGAACACGCTGGCGGTTTTTATTAGTCAGTCGGGCGAGACGGCGGACACACTCGCCGCGCTGCGCCTGTGCCGCGAGGCGGGCTACACCACGCTGGGCATCGTGAATGTGGTGGGCAGTAGCATTGCCCGCGAAGCGCACCATGTGTTGTACACCTACGCAGGGCCCGAAATCTGCGTGGCGTCCACCAAGGCATATATCACGCAGCTCGCTGTGCTGTACCTGCTGGGCATCTACCTTGCGCAGCTAGAGGGGCGCATCAGCGACGACGAAGCGCGGGCGATGGTGCATGAGGTGCAGTCCCTCTCTGACGGAGTAGAGCAGGTGCTACAGAATGAAGAGCAGATTATCGATCTGGCGAAGC
>JANWYZ010000464.1 GCA_025054895.1 bacterium
GTCTTCGTTCTGGATGACCGTGTAGAGGTGCATAGCCCTGGTGGATTGCCCAACTCCGTGACGGTAGAGAGGGTGAAGGCGGGGTTGGCGCATGTGCTGCGCAATCCCAACATCTACACCTTCTTCCGACGCGCCGGGCTCGTGACCGACACGGGCAACGGGGTGCGGCGCGCGATGCGCCTGGTCAAAGAGGCGGTGGGGATAGAGCCCGCGTTCTACGAGCAAGGCGCCGAGTCTCGTGAGAAAGAGGGGTAAGATCCACCCGATGCTCTCAGGACGCTGCGGCTTGTCCCCCATCTCGGCAGGTGCTTCGTCCCCTCGGTGAGCCGATTTCCTCCCCGCTTGCGGGGAGGTCAGGTGGGGGTAATCCAACGGCTCGGCGTGCTGACCCCTCCCCTACCTACCCGTGAATGGGGAGGATGACCCTACCCTGCCTGCGAGGGGACAACAGGGAGCTAATACCTAGGCGGGAGTCTCGCCTTGTCGCGGCTTGCTACTGGTGCGCTTTTGC
>JANWYZ010000465.1 GCA_025054895.1 bacterium
CCCGCGGAGAATGCCTGCAAGCATGCTGGCAATTATGTGGTGGCAGAGATCTGCTGTGCGAGGGTTGCGATTTTTTGGCGGGCAGAGGTGGCTTTTCACCGGATTGTCGTTCTGAGCGCAGCAAAGAAGCTCGCCCCTCCGCCGAGATGCTTCGCCTTCGGCTCAGCATGACAACAGGGCGGCTCGGCAGGAGCCTCGCCCTTCAGCCTCTGAGCCATCCTGATCGCCTTTTGTCACCCTGAGCGAAGCGAAGGGTCTCAGCCCCCCTTCGCCTTCGGCTCAGCATAGCAGGGGCTGCGGCTCAGCGGAAGCCCCGCCCTCTGCCCTCTTTCGTCCTGATTGCCCATGGTCATTCCAGGTGAAAGCGAGGGCTCTCCCTTTCACACCTGATAGAGCTGCTTTGCTCCCGCCCAACAGCAGAAAGAGTGCGGCTCAAACAAGATGCCGCGCTGCTACCGTCTCATCATCCCTGGTTCTTTTTCCGACATGGCTTCCTCTACACAGTGTGG
>JANWYZ010000466.1:0-233 GCA_025054895.1 bacterium
GTACAGATTGTGAACTGGAACGCGCGCGAGCCATTGCGTGTCGCGCTGCATTCTATCCTCGCGCGTCCCCCTCAGTTCGGGTACGAAATCATCGTGCTGGATAACGCCTCGTCCGACGGCAGCGTGCAGATGCTCGAGAAGGAGTTCCCAGAGGTTAAACTGATCGTGAGCGAACAGAATCTGGGCTTTTCAAAAGGGCATAACCTTGCCGCGCGCGCCGCGCAAGGCAAATA
>JANWYZ010000466.1:243-506 GCA_025054895.1 bacterium
TCATCCTGAACCCCGATACGGAGGTGCTGCCAGGCGCACTGGACGCGCTGGTGCGCTACGCCGAGCAGCATCCCAAAGTCGCGATTATCGGACCCAAGATCCTCAACCCCGACGGCAGTCTGCAATATTCCTGCCGACGGTTCCCGAATCCCGCCGCCGCGCTGTTTCGCAACACGCCACTGGGCAAACTGTTCCCCAACAACCCCTACACGCGCGAATACCTGATGACCGACTGGGATCACAACAGCATCCGTGAGGTGGAC
>JANWYZ010000467.1 GCA_025054895.1 bacterium
CGCGTTCGGAAGCGGGCAAACCGATTGCCAGTGTATTGCCCCACCTACACGGGCTGCCCCTGCCCACGCTCAGCTCCTACGACCCCGACGTGCTGGCGGCGCACTGCGAGCTAATCTTTCTGGCGGGCGAGACGGGCTTCGCGATGGAACACGCGCCCGAACTGCTCCAACGCGGGCTGAAGGTGATCGACCTCTCCGCCGACTTCCGCTTGAAAGACCCTGCCGCGTTCGCCGAGTGGTACGGCATGCCGCATATCGCGCCCGAACTGCTGCAGGAGGCGGTGTATGGGCTGCCTGAACTCACACCCGCCGACGCCTACTATAGCGCACGGCTGATTGCCAACCCTGGCTGTTATCCCACGGCGGCGGGGCTTGCGCTCGCGCCGTTGCTCCAATCAGGGCTGGCGGAGTCTGAGAGCATCATCATCGACGCCAAGTCGGGCGTATCGGGCGCGGGCAGGTCGCGCGTCAGCGTGGAGTACCTGTTCACCGAGCTGGACGA
>JANWYZ010000468.1 GCA_025054895.1 bacterium
TCTTTGAGCCTTTGGGCCTTCTCCCGGCTGTAGGCGCCGAGCAAGGTTAGTGGCTCGGGGTCGGCCCGGTAATACTCGTCTAGAAGGGCCTTTACCTCGGGGTCTTCGCGGAAGGCCCGGGCCTTTTCCTTCAGAATCAGGTAGGTGCGCATGCAGCCCCAGGCGAAGGCCCAGACCCCGGCCTCGTCCTCGGTGCGCAGGGCGTGGGCGACGAAGTGGCGGGGCCCTGTGTAGCCGCTGAGCTCGAGCAGGTCCACCAGGAAGAACGAGGCCTTGAGGTTCTCGGCGCCGAAGCGCAAATCCTGGTCGAAGCGGCTCATGCGCTGGTCGTTGAGGTCAATGTGAAAGAGCTTGCCCGCCTCGAGGGCCTGGGCCACCGCGTGCACGAAGTTGAGCCCGGCCATGGTCTCGTGGGCGAACTCGGGGTTGAGGCCGAAGAGGTGGGGCTGCTCCAGGGTGCCAATCAGGGCCAGCATGCTCCCCACGGTGGGCAGGTAGAT
>JANWYZ010000046.1 GCA_025054895.1 bacterium
CAGCATGACAGGATTCGAACAGCAAGTGGCACGCGCATCCTGCGCGTGTTCCACCGGGCAAGATGCTCGTGCCATCAGCAAAACGCTCATAGCGAGATAACCTGGTCAGGCGGATTGGGCGCAAGCGCGTTATACAGGTCAGGGAAACAACCGACTTGTACCCCCTCAACCGTGTTCACTGCGTGGCACTCCCTGGGCTCGGTCAACCCCTCGCCTGTCACAGGGTCGCACCATCGTGGGCTGCCTTCCGCCAGATTGCGCTCGAGTGCGCACATGTCACACATCATCAGCAGGATGTTCTTCTCCCGTGCCACCTTCGCCAACCGTTCGCCAATGGGGTCGCCTTTGCGCAGCACGAAGGTGTTGTCGTCAAAGAAGAACATGCCTATCACCTCCACGCCGTGCGTGCCCGCCTCCAGCTGGGGCAAGATCATCTGTCCCAGCTTGTACGAAGCGCAGCGTGGCGTGATGAACACGTAAGCTACTTTCATCCTCTACGCCTCCGAAGGAGTAATATGCCGACTCCTGTTGCTAGGATGCCGAAGGTCCCGGGTTCGGGTACTGGCTGAAACTCGATGGTGTACACTACCGAGTCGCCCAGAGGCGCGCCGTCAAAGGCAATGCCATTGGTTAGCCGAAACTGGAAGACGGAAGGTGGAGCAAACTGCGAGGTGGCGAACACCACGTGCTTGTGTACCGACTCCGGGTCGTTCGGGTCGTAGACCAGCGTCAGTACGCCTGATGCGCTCTCGCCAAACACGGGGTCGGGCTCCCCTTCTACGACGCCGAACAGCCCGGGCGTAATGAACAGCTGTTGCAGGGTAACTTGCTTGAGCATCGGCTCATGTTGTGGACGAATGCGCCCGTCGTGTTCGTGGGCGAAGTCGATGCCGATGTCCACCACATAGAAGCCCAACCCCGTTGGCTCCATCTGCACCGTCAGCCGGTACGGCTCCTGCGCGATTTCTTCGGGTGACAGGATGGCGAGCACACCATCCTTGTGCCCCAGCTGCAGGTCGCCCTCGTGACCATGGTCCTGCGCTTGAGAAGGCAGCAGAACGGTCGCCAGCAATACCAGAGGTACGAACCATCCCCAGAGTTTCATTGCGTTTTCCTCCTTTCAGAGAGATAGAGTGTTTTAGCGCACGTCCTCCCCACTCCGCCCGTAATTCACCAGCACGGCAAGCAAGTCGTCCAGATTGACCTTGCCGTTGCCGGTAAGTTCACCGGAAGGATGGGAACTTGAGAAATGCTGAACCACCAGAGCAAGGTCTGCCTCGTCGATACGGTCGTCCTCGTTGGCGTCGCCCAGTGTGGAGAAGGACCAGTCCAATCGCTGCGAGCCAGAGAGGTTGCGCGACACCTTTAGCGAGAGGTGCTTTTGCAGCTTCGCGGCAACCTGTGCATCGCCTGTCAGGTTAAATCCAACAAGGTAGGGGTAGAGAGCCCAGGGGTTGACCGGCTGTTCCGACCTGCCCAGCTCGTTGCCACTGCGAAGCACGCTCACTCGCAACTTCAGGTCGTACAGGTTTCCCGTATACCAGCTGGAGGGTTGCACGTTACCATACAGCTGACTGGGGTTGCCCGCCACCATGTAGATGCGATAGACAAACGGCATATCCGCCAGCGCGCGCCCAAGGTAGTCTATGCCGTTAGTGGCTCTCAGGTCGAACACGTATACTCCAGGCATGGTTGCTGCAAAAATAAAATGTTGATGGGGCGTGCCGCGGTAGGGCAGGTCGAAGTAATTGGGCGTTGCGCCGTCGCTGAAAACCGTTCCGACGCCCGATTTGTTGCCCACCAGACCGGGTGAAATCCACACCTGTTGTACCCGGCAGCGCTGCAGCATGAAACCTGACCATCCATCTGGCACGAAAAAATCCATCCCCACGTCCAGCAAATAGGTGTTGGGTTGCGGTGTCACCATACGACGCACGGGATGCACCTGCGGCTGCATGATGGTTACCGCGCCGTTCTCATAGCCAAACAAGAGGTCCAGTTCGTGCTGAGCAAGCGCCGGGAAGCTCCAGATTAACAACGTGATTGCCGATACTATAGATGCGAGACGTGCGTTCACCTTTCATACCTCCTTGTGGTATGCCCTGCCCCCATGCGGGGGCAGGGCGTTGTCTCCCTCACCGCTTGCGTCGATGGAGCCACATTCCCAGCAGCCCCATTCCCAACACTGCCATCGTGGACGGCTCTGGCACGGGATAGAAGTCGAAGTGGAAGATGCCCGAATCACGCAGGGGACGGTATCCCGCTGTGTTGTTCAGGTCAATCAGCTGGAAGCTGGCGGAGTATACCTGCACCGGCGCAGATAACGCCACCGAGAAGACGGGGGTAAATGCGAAGTTGTCGCCTGCGCCGATCTCGTACACGCTGCCCACGCTGGAAAGAATGGGCGTGCCATTCGGCAGGGTGATGCGCAAGCCAGGCGTAATGTCTACCAGACGCAGCCCCACACGCGCCTCGCCCAGAGAGCCTTTCCATCGCCCGGCAGAGGAGTTATACAACCTCTGCACCGCCGGGTCGGTGGAGCTTGCCAGCACGCCCGTTGGCTGAATCAGCAGGTTGCTGTACTCCTCGCGCGCAGGGTCCAGAACGATACCCGAGCGATAGTATCCAGCAAACGCGCCGCTACCTGGATAGAGGTAGATATACTCCTGTCCGGTGGTGCGTTGATACAGTTCCGGCAAGCGGTTGTTGGTATTGGTGTTGTTCACCACAGGGTTCGCCGCCGGACCGCTGTACGACCACGCGCCGATAGAGTGGTAGTGCTCTGTGCCCGGCGTGTAGTGTGCGTACAGCAGGGTCAATCGCCCGAAGTTCGGATTGGGTAGTCCTGCGTAGGTACCTCTGGCGATGGTGCTCAAACCATCTACTCCGACGAAATACACGTCGTAACCGTGTGCTTGACCGATTTGAGCGAACAGGATCACCGCTAAGGCGGTGAGCCACAGCTTTAGCGTTTTCATCGTTCTCCTCCTTTGCGAAAAATGTTCTGTTCTGGTGAAAGAGAGTAGAGGTCGCATGCCTTACTGGCGCGGTGCGCCATCACAGCGCAACATCAGCTCCGCCAGGGCATGGATACGCGGTTAAGTTGTAATCAGGCAATAGGGGGAGCGCGGACAGAAGGGGTTACAACCGGGTCAGGAAGGTGCAGACTCTGGATAACTGCGGTAAGCGGGGCACTCTCCAGCACGGGAACCAGTTCGCCGTTGGACGGCGTAACGTTTGCTGGAGAGTAGTTCAGGTGGCAGACGTAACATTCGTGCTCGTCGCCATGTGCATTTTGCCATTGCACCGAAGCGGACGAAGGGCTATTGCCGCCTCCGTGATGATGGTAGACAGGCACAAGCACCTGCATCACCAGCCACAGCGCGGTGAGCACACAGAACGCTATGTTCATCCTCGTCCGCATGTTACCAGTCGATGGAGAAGTGTTACCCTGTTTCTTATACCATAGCCCATTTGCCTTTGTCAAGAGGTTCCCAAGAGTGTACGGAAAAGTTGGGGTAACCAACAGTCCGGCTCGTCACATAGCCTGCCCAACAGAGGCAGGCGCTGTGTGAAGGCTCCCCACGGTGAGATCGGGGGCTATGGACAGCCCCAAATCCGCCTGAGCGGAGGGGGAAAGAACCTGCGCAGGCAGGTTGCCCCTTCATCACAGCCCACCATTTCAATGGCGGCTATCAGAGGGGCAGTTACAAATCCACAACTTTGCTGAGCGCTAATCGCTCGGCATCGTGACCACGACCGCCGCGTGCTGTAAATACTTCTGCGCGAGGCGCAATATGTCATCGCGCTTCACCGCAGCAATCTTATCAGCGAACTGCCTGTCGAACTGGTAGCCTAAACCGACACACTCGTACCAGCCGAGGAAGTAAGCGCGGTCGCGCACCCGTTGGTGACGCAGCGCATACGAGCCAATCACCAGCTTCTTCGCGCGCTCCACCTCCTGTTCGGAAGGGGGATCCGTCTTCACCGATTGCACCTGTTGCACCAGCGCCTTCTGCACCTCATCCACGATCAGCACCGGTATCCCTGCTGCGCTGATGCGGTAAGGTGCGATTTCCACGAACCCCAGCAGACAGCTCCCGCCCGCCAACGGTGGATAGAAAGAACCTATCTCATAGCCGATGCCGGAAGCGTCGCGCAGGTTGGTGAAAATACGCGAGCTTTTGCCTCTGCCCAGGATAGCGTCCAGCACCGTCAGCGCAGGGTACTCAGCGGAAGTGATACCCGGCACAGGATAGCCCACCATGATGTAGGCGGTATTTCCCGCCTGCTCACGCACCTTGCTGAATGGTTCGCGCAGGACGTTGAACGTCAGGTGGGGGCGACGCATCGCGCTGCGCGTTTCCCAGCTGCCGAACAGGGTGGTGAACTTTTCTACGACTCGCTCGGCAGGCACGTTGCCAACCACCACGATTACCAGGTTATCCGGTGTGTAGAAACGGCGATGGAACTCCTGCAAGTCCTGTGGGGTAGCCCGACGGATATAAGCAGGGTCGCCGGTGAACGGGTAAGCGTAGGGATGGTTCGGCGGATACAACAGCGTGCGCAGCGTCATGAACGTACTGCGAAACTTGACAGCGCGCTCTGCCTGCGCCTCCGCCAGAGTCTCCTGCTTTGCTCGCGACACCACCTCTGGCTCGAACTGCGCGTTTTTGATGCCCTCCGCTAAAAGCCATGCAGCATCATCGAACGCCTCCGCCGTGGTGGTGATGGAGATTTGGGTGTAATCTGGCTGCCAGTAGGAGCGTATCTCCCCGCCTACGCGCTCGATCTCCTGCGCCAGCGTCTGCATGGTTTCGTTGGTGGTGCTGCCGAACAGACTGCGCGATACCAGCAAGCCGATACCGCGTTTGTCCTCTGGCTCCGCCCAGACCCCTACCTTCAGAAACGCCTCAAGCGCCACTACCCGCGCGGACGGCTCGTGTGAGACCACGATAACCATACCATTGCTGAGGACACGTTTTACCGGCTCGGCAACAGCAACGCCGCTAAGGGCAACACATATTATCAGCCCCGTAACGCCCAGAAAGACCTTTCTCGCGATATGCATTCCCACAGGAGTATCTAATCCAGACACAGTACTGCCCCCCCCGCAAATGTACCTGTAAGAGCCTTTGTCCAGCAAGCCTGTCCACGATAATACCAGATTCATTGACAGGTGGCAAGAGGGGAAGGCGTCTCTTGCAGGGCAAAAAAGCAATGCGCTGAGGCGCGGCTGATGTTTGCCGCGACAGGAATCATGCGCTGTGACGACGCGCGATGAAGTGGCGCATGACCCAATCTACCGGTACGGCATCGAGGTTAGCCCGCAGCCATCTTCGATATTCCTGCATTTGGCTGGGAGTGCCCCAGTATATCCAGTCGGCAAGAACCTGTAAGACGTTATCGGTTTCGCTAAACAGCTCGACGTAGCCGTTCCAGTTGCCGTTCTCTAAAAAGCGCGCCAGGGGTGTAGACAAGCTGGCGGCAGTGCAGGCGGTATCGTGTAGATACACACAGCCAATATTATAAACTGCAAGCGTCAAAAACCTGTCCATTTGCATCGCCATAAACCGCCGATAAGCCTGTTGAGGGCTGGTAGCACCGAGCCCATACTGTTGGTTAAGGTCTACATCTTTGCCCCCACTACCCGGGTTGTATAGACCTCGCTGCGCGACAAGGTGCAGGTCCTCGCAAGATATCAGTTCTACCCCACCAACCTGAAGCACGTCTGTGGGCATGCGCCAGCCGGGGTTGGGGTAGCTTCCGCTCGGCCACGGCGAGCAGTATTCCCTGTCCGGTATGATACGGCAACTGCGCAGTCGCCTCAGTCTGTTGAGCAACGTGACCACCTCCACCCCGCCGGAGGAGTTGTTGGCAAAATTGATGTGTCTGTGAGCGCCTCCCCAAGCGGAGGCGAAGCCGAATTGCTGCATCCAGCGTTCCTGGTCTTCCAGATGTACCAGCAAAGGCATCTCCGAGTACAGGTTAACCCGCCCTACCTGGCTTGTACCGAAGTTGCAATCGGGCGATGAGATGGTCACTGGCGCGCCATAGCGACCGCCTGTATGCCTTGTATACATCGCTCCTGAAGCGCCCAGCTCGTAGCTATGGTCGTGCCAGCACATCGCCCATCTACCCTCGCGCTCGGCGTGCACCAGCAGGTCGTGTATCGGTTGGGCTTCTTGGGGAAACGTGATCAGCGTCTTGTAATGTCCCCAGGTACTGTCGCGGGTATGGTTGGTGGTGATCCCACAGGTGATATGGATATTCCGGAAACGGGTGAAATCGTACAACCACTCGGTGGAGAGACGCAGCAGGTACAGGCGTTGCTGGGCAGTGTAGTGCCTGTATCCTCCTGAGTTAAGCGGGTGGTCTATCTCCCACCAGGTCGTCACCCTCCGACGGGGTTTGATGCCTGCGTGCGCAAGACACCACAGGAATAAGCCGATGCCGGCTAAACGCCGACCGGTAGAGAACATATTTTCATGAGGGAAGGGCATCACATCGTAACCGCTCTGAGGCAGGAAGTAGCGATTGTGATAACGCACCACCACCGCATGGTTCTCCGGTGGAGCGGGGATGCCCATACGAGCATGGTCAAGACGCCACATCACCTCACGGGTGTTGTCCAGCTTAGACATATCTACCCGATAGTAGCCATATTCGTACTGCGCTGACGAACTGGGCCAGGTGTAGTTGACAAACCTGCCCCAGAGATACGCGCTGTTGTCGGCAAGCCGTACGCAACTACCCACCAGGCGCATATCTTCGGTGGAATATTGTGCTCTTTCCGTCTGGTAATACGTGCTGCTGTCTGCAGGGTTAAAGGCGAGGATGGGAAAATCGTTTGGGACGCGCCCCCTCACCTGTCCGCCGATGTAGAAGATGGGCTTATCCCCGGGGGAATATTCCAGCCACGTATAAACCTCGTTGCCCGTTGTGTCGGTGCGGTTGGCATAACGGTACTCCAGCCACACGGCAAACCCGTATCTGGCGTTGATGAAGTTTTTGCCTCCGGCGCGCTGCACCTCACTGGCGACCATCACATCGCAGGAGATGCCAAAGTGCAGTAGCATCCGGCGGAAAACCTGTCCTGCTGGCAGCCTGGATGGAGTAGCTACCACAATAAGACCAGCCATTGACCTGTACCCCCAGCGAAATTATGGCTGTCTGCGCATCTCGTTATAATCTGCTGCTGTGTCATGCTGATTTGTCGTTCTGGTGACTGATGCAACGGCTTGAGCACGCCTCTTTGTCATGCTGAGCGTAAGCGAAGCATCTCCTTGCATCGCTGGAAAGGGACTTTTCGCTCCGCTCAGAACGACGGACGTTTTATTGTCATGCTGAGCGCCAGCGAAGCATCTCGTGGTGGTATTACAAAGAGATTCTTCGCTCCGATCGGACTGACAGCACAGCGCAGCGCTTCTCCTCACGTATTACGCGCTTTACTGCGTCTAGACTATCATAAACGCCATTAAATGTCAAGCGTTATCAAAGAAATGGCGTATGTATCATATAAAAAACACAAAAATAGTATTTTTGCGGATGGCGCAACGGAGCCCTCACGGCATTCGCCGATGCGAAAAAGGCTGGGGCGCGGCTAACTTTCTCAATGTAGAGGACACCGGTTACCTTTTGACGAAACATCTAGCGTATATATCAGGTGAGAGATGCTTACGAGGAGGTGCACCGATGATAACCGAAAGCCAATTGCGCCGGGCACAAGAGCGCGCGATGGAGTATCTGCGCAGAGCGAATATTGTGCTTACACCAGACGAGCAGAAGAATATCGAGGTAGCAGATTTCGGACTGGGCGACCTCGAGCGCACCGGGCTGGAGCTGGTGGTCTATGTAAACACCGACCGCTACTGCGCGAAGGAGCTGGTGCTGTTTCCTCGCCAGACGTGCCCCGAACACCGTCACCCTCCGGTAAACGGCGACCCGGGCAAAATGGAGACCTTCCGCTGCCGCTGGGGCGAGGTCTACCTGTATGTAGAGGGAGAACCTACTGCCAATCCAAAGGGGAAACCTCCTGCAGGGCATGAGCAGTACTACACTGTGTGGCACGAAATCGTTTTGCGCCCGGGCGAGCAGTACACCATCCCATCCAATACCAGACACTGGTTCCAGGCAGGCGATGAGGGCGCGGTGGTTAGCGAGTTCTCTTCTACCAGCCGCGACGAGTCGGATATCTTTACCGACCCCCACATCGAGCGTATTACGAAAGTGGTGCCGGGATAGCGGATGGCGGAGGAGTTGCGCGACCGCTACCGCCTTTTTGGAGTAGCGGTAGTGGCGTATTTGCTTTATCGCGTGGGAGCGCCTCTGATTACCTTTTTGGGAGATGGTTTTCTGCAGGTCGCGCTCTCCACGCTGGTATTTATGGCTCTGGCAACGTGGGTGGTCATGCGGGCTGCCGCGTTGCCGCTACGGCCGGCGGTCGCTCTGGGAGGAATGGCGCTGGCATTGTTGCTGTTTTTCGTGGTACGCTTGTCTCCAGCCTTTGTGCCTGCTTTGCGCCAAAGCCCCGTTGCTCTGGAGGTGGCGCTGGGTGTCAGCGACACGCTGATGGTGCTGGCGGCGAGCATGTTGGGTTTGGCGGTCTCGCACATCGTCCGTGAGCCAAATATCCTTGCCCCTGCTGCGCTGTTTGCCGCGCTGGTGGATTTTGCCGTGGTAAGCCTGTGGATACCGCGTGTCATGCAGGCGGTGCCCTATGCCCTCAGCACAGTAGCGGTACATGTGCCGCAGGTTGGAGCCAAACCAACGCCAACAGGACTGCGCCCCATCGGCATCATCGGTCCAGCGGACTTCGTGTTTCTTGCGTTTTACTTTGCCTGTGTGTGGCGTTTCAATATGGCAGCGCGCGCTACCTACTTGTGGATGGTTATCGCGCTGGCGGGATACATGGTCTTTCAAAACGTAGTAGGTTCACTGACGCCGCGCTTTATGGACGCGGTAGACATGCTGCCCGGGCTGGTGCCGATGGCGGTAGTGCTCATCATCGTCAACAGGAGGTATTTTCGCTTCTCACGCGAAGAGAAAAGAGCGATGGCAGTGGTCGCTCTACTGGTGGCAGGCATCCTCGCCTTCGCTTTCTGGTCGCTTAAATGAGCGGCGAGTGCCGGGCGCGCTGAGGGATTACCCGTTGTGAGCGCTTCGCAGGGGAGAGGCAGGGCTTCTCCCTACCATGACACCGAAGCACGAGGAGGCATAAGGTCATGATTATCACCACAACTCCTTCCATAGAAGGCAAAAACATCCGACAGTATCTGGGTTTAGTGGTTGGCGAAGCCATTGTCGGAGCGAACATCGTCAAAGACCTGTTTGCAGGTATCCGTGACATCGTGGGGGGACGTTCGGCAGCTTACGAAGAGGAGCTGCAAAACGCGCGTAACATCGCTGTACGGGAGATGGTAGAACGTGCGCAAGCTATGGGCGCAAACGCCGTTGTGGGCGTAGACCTCGATTACGAGGTACTGGGACAAGGCGGTTCGATGCTCATGGTTACCATCAGCGGCACGGCGGTTGTCGTCGAGTAGCCTGTGTATTTGAAAAAGAGCGGTAGTTCTGGTATACTGCGCAGCGGGGGGGTGGTGAATTGCAAAGGAGCGGAAAAGCCACTAAACGCCGAAGCCTGTTCTGGCGAGTAGTTCTGTTGCTGTTCATGCTGAGCGCGCTGTTTATCGGCACGGTCAGCGGCTATTTGTACGCATCCAGCAAAGCGGTACGGAAGACGGTTGGTGCGTTGTGGCAGTATCGGGGACTGGATGTCGCTCAGGCTTTCCCCGGACAGTCTTCGGTGACGGTGTTACTGCTCGGTTCAGATGAGAATCGCGACAACCAGAAGCGCATTTACACCAAACGTACTCGCAGCGATACCATCATGCTGGCGCACTTCGACTTCGCGAACAGGCGCATCAGCGTACTCTCCATCCCTCGCGATACGCGCGTGCACATTCCCGAACACGGCACGCACAAGATTAACTCCGCGATGGCAATAGGTGGTCCTGAACTGACCGCCGAAACCATCCGCGAGTGGTTGCATGTGCCGGTAGACCACTACGCGGTGATTTACTACAGTGTTTTCCGCCGTGCGGTGGATTTACTGGGCGGCATCGATATCTATGTTGATAAACCCCTGCACTACGATGACAACTGGGGCGACCTGCATGTGCATCTGGAACCAGGATGGCATCGTTTGAACGGCGAACAGGCGCTGGGCTACGTACGCATTCGAAATGTAGACAGTGACCTCGGGCGCATCGAGCGTCAACAGAAGTTCCTTGCCGCGGTGAAGCAACATTTTCGCCACCCCAGTACCTACCTGAAACTGCCCCAGCTGCTGGACGCAGTAGACGAGAACCTGAAGAGCAGCCTCAGCTATGGTCAGATGCTTGCCCTGGCGTGGTTCGCCAAGTCGGTACCCTCGCACAACATCGAAATGGCTACCTTGCCATGCCGTGCTGGACGAAGCTACGTGTACGCGGACGAGGAGGAAGCGCGCGAGCTGATAGACCGTCTGTTCCACAGCTCCTCTTCCAGCCGCCTGTCTTCGCCCATACCGATAAGCACCATCCAGTAGCCCTGTAAAAACCACCTTCCCCCTGCCGATAATACCAGTGTAGCCCCTTTACGGAACGCTGGATGCGTTCCGCAACACCTGAGTAGTACAGAGGGAGCGACAGGGATGTCCAAAAGATATAACGACAACGAGGTGCAGCAGCTCGTCATTGAGTACCATCGAACGGGCGATTTGGAAATCCGCGAGCGCATCGTGGAACAATTTCCCAGTCTTGTGGAGAGCATCGCCCGTCGTTTCATGAACACTGGCGAACCTCTCGAAGACCTGATCCAGGAAGGCTATTTAGGCTTACTGAACGCCATCGACCTGTACAAGCCTGAGAAGGGCACGAAATTTTCCACATACGCCACACACCTTATCGTCGGACAAATCAAGCACTATCTGCGCGACAGGGGCAAGATTATCAAAGTGCCCGCGTGGATACAGGAGCTGCAACAGAAGCTAACGCGCGTGGTCGACTCACTTTCTCAGCAACTGGGCAGACAACCCACCCCCACAGAAATCGGCGCGATAATGAACATGGATGAGAAGCAGGTGGAATACCTGCTTTCCACCAGCGAACTGTTCCGTGTTGCCTCTCTGGAAACCGGCGATAGCGAAGAAGACGAGCATTTTTCCGGCGCGGACATCGAGAAGCTGGAACATCCCGACGGCACGACCCTGCAGGTTGCCACCGAAGAGCGTGTGGTGCTGGAACACGCAATGGAAAGACTGAAAGATATCGAACGCAGGGTGTTGTACGCCTTCTTCTATGAAGAACTGTCACAAACCGAAATCGCCCGGCAATTGGGGGTGTCCTGCAACTATGTCTCGCATATACTGCGTAACTCCACCAAAAAGCTGCGTAGGATACTGGTTACCGAAGAGCTGAAAGACGCCCAGGCGCAGATGATGCGCATGCAACAGCGCATGATGTCCACCGAAGCCGAGCTGAGGCAACCTTCCATCGTAGACCCGGTTACAGGATGTTACAACCGTCGCTACTTCGAGAGCAGGTTAGATGAGGAGATAAACCGCGCCAGCCGATATGGCTACGCCTTGGGATTGGTTATCATCCGTGTAGGTGGTTCGCAGCAGTTCATCCGACAGCATGGGTTGAACCTGTTTGAAGGAGTGATCGCGCGACTCGCCCCGCGCCTGCGCTCCAGAATCCGTAAAGCCGATATCCCCGCACGCATCGATGTCTCGGACATAGCAATCATCCTGCCCTACACGGGCGAGCAGGCGGAGGTTGTGCGACAGCGACTGAGCGAGGAGACCCTGCAGATGCTCAGGGAGGAAAACTTGCTGGACTCGGGGCTCTGGGTGGAGAGCGCGAGCAATCACGTAGAAAGCTGGGTAAACCTCAGGGAATTCATTCACCAGACGCAGTGTCAACTGCGAGCGTTCTGGGGCAGGGTACAACAGGATATGGCTGCCTGACCCCCTTCCAGCTTATCAGAAGGCATCCGGCGATTTCAACCGGGTGCCTTTTATTTTCTGCCTGTGTTTTGTACCGTTTTCTGAAATAAACTGGTAACAGTACTGGCGTCATGCACCGCCTCTGGTTCGAAGCTTGCTGTCTAATAGAGTGGAAGCCTGTATGCGAAGGAGTGAGTGTGCATGACCAAACGACCCATTTTTCCCTTCTTTTTTGTATTGTTACTGCTTGGCTCCAGCACGGTACCTGCCCAGAGCGCAAGGATGCCGCGCGGCTCTTTTCTGCGTGAACCCGCGCATAGCGCAACGCAGCTCGCCTTGCAGATTCGGCGAGATCCGATAGTTGCAGCGCGTTACGAAAAGCACTTCAACGTGCCCGCCGTACAGTTTGCCAGCTATGCCCAAAGCCAGCTGGGGTTGCGCCCGCTGAAACACGGCGGTAGCTACAGGGTGTTCTTTATCAGGAAGGATGGTTCCATCGGAAGCAGTATGCGCAACCTGCGCAAGGGCACTGCGGTGTTTATTCACTTGCGCACTGGCAAACCGGTATTGCTGGCGGAGTGTGGCAACCCTATGGGAAACGGCTTACCCGGTTATCCAGCCCCGACTTCTCAAAAGACAACCCCGCGCGAGCCCGTCCGCACCGCTGACGCATCTGGCGAGGAGACGGTGGAAGTTCTGCCGCCGCCCATACAATCACCCGCTCCAGATGTTTTCGAGGAGCCTGCGCTGATTCAGACACAGCTGGGAGAAACACCCTTATGGGCAGCGGATGTCGCGCTAACCGTACCCGACCTGCCGATATCGTCTTCCTCCTCGCTGGCGCATGCTTCTTCAGCCTCCTGGACGCCGTTACTGATGTTCGGAGCAGGAGAATGGTTTTCGCTGGGCGGTTCTCCCCCAGGGCGAGGTGGAGGGGGCAATCCTCCCCCTGCTGTGCCGGAGCCATCCTCGCTGCTTTTGTGGGCAGTAGCAGGTGCTGGAGCGGCTTTCGCAAAAGCAAGACGCGCAAAGAGCTTGCAACTGTTGCGGACGAATATCTCCTCGTGATACACTGCATGGTGAGGGCGCTAGCGCAATGAAGACCTGTATTACAGTTCCGCTTCTCATGATAGCGGTGTTTGTACTCTGCGGGGAAGGGCACGCGGAGCGGATGCCCAAAGGTTCTTTCCTGGTCAAGCCTGCCTACAGTTCCGCGCAACTGGCGGCTCAGTTGAGTACGAATGCGACGGTAGCAAGCCGATATACTGCTCACTTTGGGATACCTGCCCACGCTCTCGCGCGATACGTGCAGCAAGAGCTAGGTTTGCGTCGACTACCTCGTAGCGATAGCTATCGCGTCTTCTTCGTGCGCCCCGACGGGCGCATCGGCAGCCAGGTGCGCCGCCTCCGAAAAGGCACGCTGGTGTTCTTGCACCTGCGCTCAGGGCAGCCAGTGCTGTTGGGCAGTTGTGGCAATCCGTTGACCGCTCAGCTGCCGGGGTATGCGCCGCCTCGCGTCACCACGACGCCGCCGCGTACCTCGCAGCCCCATACCATACCGCCGGGAGAAATCCCTCTGGAGCCGCCGGTGCTGACTATGGCTGCCGAACCCGTGGAGCTGCCTGCACCGCCAGCGCTGGAACCCATCGTGCTATCGCCGTGGCAGGCGGAGCCTGTGTTCTCGCCTGTTGTGCCTGAACTTCCTGTTGCACCCATTGTCGCCAGGGTACGCCCTGACCTCACACCTCTGCTGCTGGCTGGGCTGGTGGGCTTGCTGGACATCGGTGGTAGACCTGCGAACCCCCCACCTGTGATTCCCGAACCTGCGCCGGCTGCCCCGCTGGCGGCAGCGGTTGCGCTGTTAATCGCTACTGGGCAAAGGCGAAGAGGTAGACGACACTAGGGCGGGCACGGCGCTTCCGCGGAAGCACTTCCTGCGGGCAGTTCGCGCTCGATAGGCGCTCCCACCAGATTGCCCCACTCCGTCCAGCTGCCGTCGTAGTTGCGCACCTCGGGATAGCCCAGCAGATAGCGCAACACGAACCAGGTGTGCGAGGAGCGCTCGCCGATTCGGCAATAGGCGATGACCTGCTTGTCGGGGGTCACCCCTTTGCTGGCGTACAGGGCACGCAGTTCGTCCACACTCTTGAAAGTACCGTCCTCGTTCACCGCCTGTGCCCAGGGGATGTTCACGGCGCCCGGAATGTGTCCACCGCGTTGGGCGGTCTCGGTCATGCCAGGTGGGGCGATAACCTCTCCGCTGAACTCCTGTGGCGAGCGTACGTCTACCAGAGTCACCTGAGGATTACCCAGACTCTGCATCACCTGCGAGCTGAAGGCGCGGAGGTTAAGGTTCGGTTCCTTGGCGCGATACTGCGTGCGCGGGTAGCTGGGCTGTTCGGTGGTGAGTGGACGGTTCTCCGCGATCCACTTCTTGCGTCCCCCGTCCATCAGGTACAGCTTCTCATGACCGTAGATGGTGAACAACCAGAAGGCATAGGCGGCAAACCAGTTGTTGTTATCCCCGTATAGCACTACGGTGTGTTCGTTGCTGATGCCTGACTCGCTCAGCAGTCGCTCGAACTCCTCGCGCGTGATGATGTCGCGGCGCACAGGATGCTGCAACTGCAGCTGCCAGTGGAAGCCGATCGCGCCCGGAATGTGCCCCGAATCGTAAGCAGTGGTGTCCACATCTACCTCCACCAGCCGAATACGCGGGTCGCCAAGATGCTGCTCTGTCCATTCGGTACTGACCAGTACCGAAGATGGAGTGCCTGTCGCGCTCATCCAGAACACCTCCCGTTCTTTTGTTGACTAAGATTATACACTTACTCAACAATAAAGTGCAATACCCTCTCGAACAGGCGACATGGCACTGCAGCGTGACGACAGGATATCCCTTCCTCTACCGCGAATGAGGGAGCAACATCCGCTTCGCGACGGTGTTGCAGATGGCAAGCATCACGGTTTGGGACGGCGCAGGATGCGTTGGGGGCAACAAAATCCTGTTGCAAGACGAAGGGCTGACGTTGTGGCTCGACTTCGGACAGAATCTGAGCCGCCTGGGTGAGTACTACGAGGAGTACCTCAAACCGCAGAAGGGGCGGGGGCTGTACGAGCTGTTTGTGATGGGCTTGTTGCCCCCCGTGCGCGGCATCTACCACGACCGCTTCCTGCAGGACTATCCTTTCGACGACTGGCTCGTTCAGCTGGAAGGGGTGGACGGCGTGCTGCTCTCCCACGCGCACTCCGACCACGCGGGCGACCTGCAGTATCTGCTCCCCGACATCCCGTTAATCTGCTCCGCCGAGAGCGCGCTGTTGCTGCGCGCCCTGCAGGATTGCAATAGTCTGGATGACGGCACCATTTACGTGCGCCGATTCGAACTGCAGGACGGCGAGTTCAGGAAGCTCGCATGGAACCGCAAAG
>JANWYZ010000047.1 GCA_025054895.1 bacterium
TTTGCATACCAGTAGACATCGCCTGCTTGAACTCGGGACGCCTCGCCACGACGACAAAGAGTATTGCCAATCCCACCATAATCAGCGCAACGGCTCCCAAGCAGGACAGCAAGCCCACTGTCCAGCAACTCATACCTCGACGCGTAGGTACCTCTGGTGGTATCATGATGTTCCCTCGCTTATGCGGTTGGAATCCAGTTTATCTCAGCGTGTACCTTCAGCGTGAACTCCGCCAACAGGCGCACCGTGTTTTCCAGGTCGCCCAGATGCAGTAACTCGCATGGTGTATGCATGTAGCGTATCGGCACAGAAACCAGCCCCGTCGCTACACCAGAGCGCGACAGCTGGATGGCGTCGTTATCCGTGCCTGTACGCCCACCCGCTACTTCTATCTGATAGGGTATCTCTTTTTCGGTGGCGGTATCCACCAGCATCTCGAACACCAGCGGGTTGATGTGTGAGCCGCGGCAGATTACCGGACCTTTGGCGATAGCCTGCTCGCCGTGTTTCTTCTTGTCCACGCCCGGATAATCGATGCTGTGTCCAACGTCCACTGTAATTGCCACCTGCGGGTCCACCTCGTAGGCGATGGTACGGGCGCCGCGTAAGCCGACTTCCTCCTGCACGGTGGAAACTGCGTATACCGCTGCTTTTAACTCGGAGCGTCGTTCGCTCAACAGGCGTAACGCCTCTGCTACCACGAAGCAGCCCATCTTGTTGTCCAATCCGCGCGCGGTAACCAGTTCGCCCATCAGCGGTTGCAGGTCGTATACGTACGTGATTGGGTCGCCCAAACGCACGCGCTCTTCTGCCTCTTTCTTGCTCGTAGCGCCGATATCGATCCACAGGTCACTCAGTTCCGGCTTTTTACGTCTCTCCTCGTCGCTGAGCAAGTGTATCGCCTTGCGCCCGATGATGCCCAGCACCGTACCGTGTCTGGTGTGAATATGCACTCGATGCCCCACTGGCACAATAGAATCATGTCCGCCAACGGGCGAGAAGTAGATAAACCCCTCGTCGCTGATGTAATGAACCACAAAACCGATTTCGTCCACATGCCCGGAGAGCATCACACGGGGGTAACCCTCCGGGTTGATGACTGCGTAGCTATTGCCGAGCACGTCGGTATGCACCTCATCGGCGAACCGACCGGTGTACTCGCGGAAAATCGCCTGTGCTTTCTGTTCGTAGCCCGACGGACTCGGTGTGTTTACAATCCGTTTCAAGAACTCATAAGATTCGTCTCGCATGAACTCATCCTCCGCGTGCTGTTGCCATACTGTGCTCCATTGTGTAAACAACCTCGCTCCCAACAACCACGTCCTGGCGCGCGTATCACCGCTACCTGCCTGTGTGCGGAGGGGTCGACCGGAGGGACATGACGCAACATGTCCCTCCAGATAATCTCAATCTCACCGGCTACGCGGGGTACTCTTTGCGGTTCTCGGGCATGGAGAGCAGCACAGGCTTATCGGGCAGCACTCTGGCGAGCTCCTCTATCTCTGGCGGCCCGTCGGGAAGGGGAAGGGCAACCTGCCCGCGTTCCACCACCGAACGCACCATCGCCATCATGATCTCGAAGCCCTTGTAGGCGTCTTCGCCGTTGCAGGGATGTACCGCGTTGTCGTCGTCCAACCAGCGCGCCATGTCCTCGATGTAGGGAGGCATGTCGAGGTTGTAGTCCATTGTTCCTGGTCCCTGCAACAAGCCGTTCTTTGTGACAGCGCGCCAGCCGCCGCCTGTTAGCACCTCGGCAAAGCCTTCCGTGCCCTGGGCGCCGATTCGCGCCTTACGCCACCAGTAGTCTACCTCTGGCACGTCGGGCGCTCCTGCGCCGCACTCCACAATGCCACGCACACCGTTAGCGAAGTGGATAACGCCCGCGATGTAGTCGGGCGATGGGTGGTTATCAGAGAGTTTACCACGCCCGCTTGCCTGCGCCATCACCCATTCCGCCTCGGTGTTGTCGTTATACCAGCGCATGTAGTCGATGAGATGCGTCAACATGTGCAGCATCCAGCCCGTAGCATGACCGTACACGGTGTGCACCCGCCCGATGGCTCCGCTGGCGATAATCTCCTTTACTTTCTGATAGTGAGCGCCGTAACGGTGTTGGTGGCTGACGACCGTTTTGACGCCCGCCTGACGCACCAGATCCATAATCTGGCTCGCTTCGCGCAGACTCAGCGCCATCGGCTTCTCGTAGGCGATTAGCTTGACGCCCGCCTCTACCGCCAGCTGGATCATGGAGTAGCGGATATTGGGCATGGTGGTCAGGCAAAACACGTCGGGCTTGGTGCTCGCCAACAGGTCTGCCGCGTTGGTGCTGGTCATCGGGTTGCCCAGCTGGGCGGCGGCGGACTGTAGTTTGGCGGCGTCGATATCGCAGATGCCTACCACCTCGAAGCGCGGGTTAGCGTGAAAGGTAGCAGCATGGTGCATCCCGCGCTTGCCCATGCCCACCACAACTACTTTGTACACCGGTCGACTCATGGCGGTCACCTACGGGTTGGCTTTACACCATTCGAGCACTTTCTCGATGGTGTAGTCGATCTCTTCTTGATAAAGCTCCGGGAACATCGGCAGGGAGACGCAGTTCGCCGCGTTCCATTCACTATTGGGCACACCCCCTACGATTTGCGCCTCTTTGCCCCATGGGTAGCCTTCCTGCTGATGGATGGCAATAGGATAGTGACACTTGGCGTCGATACCGCTTGCGTTGAGGAAGTTGAGCAGGTCATCGCGCTTGCCGTTGGTCGTCTCCACCACGTATAGATGATATACGTGGCGGTAGCCGGGCAGCTCGTATGGCAGCTTCAGTGAGGTATCTTTCAGCGCGCTGGTGTACATCCTGGCGATTTGCTGACGGCGGTTATTCCACTCGTGGATGTACTTCAGTTTCACGCTGAGCATGGCGGCGTGCAGGTCATCTAAGCGGCTGTTGAAACCGAAGCTGTGCACCGAACGTTTGAGCGAGCCGTGGTTGCGTAGCCGCTTTACGCCCATAGCCACATCCTCGCGGTTGGTGACGACGGCGCCTGCATCGCCGGGCGTACCCAGATTCTTGTGCGCGATGAAGCTAATCGCCACCGCATCGGAAAGCTCGCCCACCTTGAAGGTGTCGCCATGCGCGTCGATGGCTTGAGCGCAGTCCTCGATGACCGCCAGCCCGTGCTTGCGGGCGATTTGAGCGATTTTGTCCATCTCCGCGCACTGTCCGTACAGATGCACGGGAATAATGGCTTTCGTGCGCGGGGTGATGGCGGCTTCGATTTTGGTGACATCGATGTTGTTGGTCTTCGGCTCGGTGTCCACAAATACTGCCTTCGCGCCCGCAATCCAGATGGCTTCCGCTGTGGCAAAGAAAGTGTTGGTGACGGTGATGACCTCGTCGCCCGGACCGATGCCCAGCGCCATCAGCGCGAGCCAGATAGCATCCGTGCCGGAGTTGACGCCGACGGCGTGCTTCATACCAAAGAACTGAGCGAGCTCATGCTCGAAACGCTCCAGAGTCGGCCCCGTAATGTAGGAACCGGTTTCCAAGACATCTACAATCGCTTTATCGATCTCCGCCTTCAGGTTGTGATACTGGCGGACGTGACCGTAAAATCCAACTTGCATTTTAACCTCCCGCTAGTTAAGGATTGTGAACCTCCCCCGCTTTGCGTCTGGTAGAGTCGGCTCCCGTCTCCAGGCAGAGGATGGTTCTACCTGTGTAACCCTCTGGGGGAAGTACTTTTCGACGCGCCTTGCAGAGTATCCTACCCATAGAGGCATCTGGCGATTCCGCCCACGGATGGAGGAGCTTATCTGTTGTGGTAGTCCCCATGCACTGCCTCAGCGGAGTTCACCACCACTTGCTGCTCATGCACCTCTACCAACAGTTCGCCCTCATCGGAAACTCCTTGTGCTACACCCACAACCCCCGACGGAAGGCGATACCGCTGCCCCGTCGTGACGTCGCGCTGACGCCATTCCCCCAGTATCGCTGGCAAACCATCGCTCCGCCAGACTCCTGCCCATCGGTCGGTATGGCGCAATAGGCTTTGCGCCAGGCGCTCTATCGGTAGGGCTAAACCTGTTTCCAGCAACACAGAGGTCGCCCTGTCGCGTATCTCCTCCGGAAAGTCGCGTTGTAGCAGGTTCACGCCTACGCCCGCCAGCGCCCATGGCTGCCCCTGTGCATCGCTGGCTGTTTCTATCAGGATGCCCGCCAGTTTCCGCCCACCTGCGAGTACGTCGTTACTCCATTTGAACCGCACATCCAGTCCAGCTTGTTCCTGCAGGGCGTCCGCCACAGCTAACGCCAGCACAAACGCCAGCTGCCCCGCCGATGTTAGCTCCTGCGGCTGCAAGCGGATCAGCAGCGTCATCAACAGGCTCTCGCCCGGCGTATCTAACCAGCGGTTGCCGTACCGTCCGCGCCCTGCAGTCTGGTGTTCGGCGACTACGCCGCGTATCTGAACAGGCGGGCTTTGCAGTATTTCCCGCGCCAGGTCCTGCGTGGATGGCACGGTTCCGCAGTATACAATGAGTCCCAGTTCGTCCATTGGTAAAGTATTTCGACGCGGACGGCGGGTGTCCTGCCCCGTGCCCTTTGGAAGGCATCTTCTTCCCCCCCGATTGAAATCGGGGGCTATGGACAGCGAAAAATCCGCCTTCGCGGATTGGAACAACCTGCGCAGGCAGGTTTGTTTCCGTCATAGCCCACCATTTCAATGGTGGGTTACCAGAGAAACACTTACAAATTCATAACTTAACAAAGCACCAGATTGTGACACATCTTCCGTGCGCTTGCACAGCGGTTGCAGGAGATTCCCGAGCTGCCTCGAAGTTTAGTGAAGCCAATAAGCGACTTTGTACAGGAGGAAACTCATGGTACTGCTGAGCGTCGTTGCCACCTTAACCCTTTCGCCATACTTCCAGCTTATCTCACACCAGTATACCACACGGCACGGTTTACCTGAGCAGCCAGTGACTGGTATCAAGGTACATGAAGGCAAGGTGTACTGCCTGGCGAACGAAATCTATGTGCTGGAAGGCGAACGCTGGCAGAAAGCCGCCAACCCGCCTTTAACCGCTCAACAGATAATGCCTGAACCGCCGCCCAGGCTGGAGTATCCCAAACGTTTCTACCCGCATCAGCGGATGCCCAACTTTGACGGCGTGCCGCAGTGCGCCTCGCGAGATGCTGCAGGACACTGGTGGATAGGCACTTCGCGCGAGCTGATTGTGACTAACCTGGACGATTATCTCTTGCCCATCAAACCAGAGCCGGGTGGATTGCCCTATTTTAACGTGACCGCTGTCGCCTGCGACCACCAGACAGGCTGGGTCTGGGTTGGCTTCAGCGAGGGCGCCGCGGTGCTACAGGAAGGTAAATGGCGTTACTTCTGGGGGCGACGCTGGTTACCCGGTAACCGCGTTTACGCCATCTCGCTGGATGGCGCAGGCGGAGCATGGTTTGCCACCGATAAAGGCGTTGCGCGTATCGAGGCACGCAAGATGCGCCTTGTCGACAAAGCGGCGCACTACGAACAAATCAACGCCGCCCGCCACAATCGGTATGGGTTCACCGCCGATTGCCAGCTGCTAGACCCTGAGGACCCAAGCAAGTTCCGCTACAACGCCACCGATAACGACGGACTGTGGACCTCTATCACCGTCGCGGCGCAGTCGTTCCGCTACGCGGTAACTAAAGACCCGGAAGCGCGGGAACTGGCGCGCAAAAGCATGCGGGCGATGCTGGAACTGGCGTACAAGCCGGGATCGCCGGGCTTCGTGGCGCGCGCTATCGCACGAGAAGACGAAGACAACGTCAATCTGTCGGACTTCAGCCCCGAAAACTGGAAACCTTCGCCTCAGAAGGGCTGGCTGTGGAAAACCGATACCAGCTCCGACGAGATCGATGGGCACTATTTCGCCTGGTACATCTACTACGAACTGGTAGCGGACGAACAGGAGCGCAAGGAGATTGCGGAAGTGTGCCGCGCGGTGACTAACCGCATCCTGAACGACAACTTGCTGCTGATTCGCCCTGACGGCAAACGCACCACCTGGGGCGTGTGGTCGCCGGAATACCTGAACGACAACCCCTGGTGGTGGCAGGAGCGCGCGCTCAACGCGATGGAGATACTCTCACACTTGAAGGTCGCCATCCATCTCTGCGGCGACCAGCGGTTTCAGGAGAAATATGAGGAGCTGATTACCAGGCACCATTACCTGCTCAACGCCGCCGAGGGACGTGTGAACGAACCGCCAGAAGCCATCAACCATTCGGACGACGAGCTGTGGTTCCTTGCCTACTATCCTATCGTGATGCTGGAGAAGGAACCCTCGCGCCGTGCGCTGATACAGCTCAGCATCGAACGATCGTGGCGCGCCATTCGCCCTGAGCGCAGTCCGCTATACAACTTCATCTACGGACTGGCAACGGGCAAACCGTGCGATGTGGAGGAGGCGGTACAAACCCTCCAGCGATGGCCCTGGGACCTGCGCGGCTGGGAGGTACGCAACAGCCACCGCACGGACCTCGTGATTTCGCAATCGCGCAGTCGCTTCCGCGAATGGATTTCCACCACCCCCTTACCGCCCGATGAGCGGCAGGGACTGAAATGGAACGCCAACCCCTACCGCATGGATTGGGGTGGTAGCGGCCACTACGAGGAATACGGAGGCGCGTTTCTGATCGCCTACTGGTTAGGCAGGTACCACCGGTTTATCGAGGAATGAGATCGCCGTTCCGTAGGGGCGCACAGCCGTGCGCCCTACTACTACCGAGGCGCGCTTAATCGCTCTCATCCGATTCAGCACCAACAGGCACAAAAGTCAACGCGAGGAGGCTCAGATGAACATCCTGCTCATTGTGAACGAGTCGCCGTACGGTTCAGAGCGAGTGTGGAACGCCCTGCGGTTAGCGACTGCCCTGCAGCAGGAAGTTGCTGGTGCACGAATACGCATCTTCCTGCTCTCGGACGGCGTATATATTGCCATCCCCGACCATCACCGTCCTGAGGGAAGCTATAACGTCGGTCAGATGCTCGCCAGCCTTGCTGCCAGTGGAGCAGAGATTCTGGCATGTGTAACGTGCATCGACCAGCGCGGATTGTGGGCTTCGAATCTCGTAGAAGGCGTGCAGCTGGGCTCGATGGTGGAACTGGCGCGCTGGACGGCGGAGGCGGAGAAAATCATGGTATTCTAGTGCACCAGAACCACCTCAAGCAGTCCGGGGAAGGTATGCTCGCGTGCTCATGAGGAGGCGGTCATCCATGCATCTCGGTATCGATAAGGGGTCAATCGTCCAGCATCTGCGCCGCCTGGGCGTTACAAAGGGTAAGGACGTGCTGGTGCATTCCTCGCTCAGCAGTATCGGCTGGGTGGAAGGCGGCGCAGATACAGTC
This sequence comes from bacterium, assembly GCA_025054895.1. GTDB lineage: Bacteria > Armatimonadota > HRBIN16 > HRBIN16 > HRBIN16 > HRBIN16. The sequence goes on from JANWYZ010000047.1 coordinate 7,401, forward strand.
ATTGAAGCTCTGCTTGCGGCGGTGTCGCCAGCAGGTACGATCCTGATGCCTGCGCTGAACGGTTCTCCCCAGGATTCGCCCCAAAATCCGCCGCGTATGGATGTCAACAGTACCACCTGTCCCGAATGGATTGGCGTCATCCCCGAAACCTTCCGGCGTCGTGCGGGCGTGAGGCGCAGCCTTCACCCAACCCATTCGGTCACTGCGCTGGGAGCACGCGCCGAATTCTACACCGAAGGGCATGAGCGATGCCAGACGCCTTGCGGTGAAGGCAGTCCTTATGTGAAACTGATGGAGAACAGAGGATACATCCTGCTGCTGGGCTGTAACCAGCAAAGCAACACCAGCCTGCACGCCCTGGAGGAACTGGCGCAAGTGCCTTACCACTTGCAGAACGAATGGACAGAGGGTGTCGTGATCGATGCCGAGGGGAGAGAAATCGTTGTGCGCAACCGCCTGCACCTGTGGCGCTGGGAGCGCGACTTTACGAAAGCGGATGAGCCTCTGCGACATGCGGGCGCCATGCACGAGGAGATGGTAGGCAACGCCTACTGTCGCCTTATCGATGCCTGTGCCATGCGACAGGTGCTTCTACCCATCCTGAACACAGACCCGCTCTGGTTGCTCGCGGACAGGGCGAGAGAACAGTTTGTACGGAGCCTGCGTCCATGAAGCGTCTACCATTGTACCTGCTGCTTCTCTCGCTCTCTGTGCTCTCGAAGACACAGGAACCGCTCAACCCCGAGGTGCGTGTGTGGCTCACAAGATGGCAAACCGTGCCCCTGTATATTACCAGCGAATGCGCCTGGCGAGCGGCTGGTGCAGGTATGTTACACAACGTTTCCGCCGGCGAAACAGCGACAGTAGAACGCGACGGAACGCGGCTAACTCTGCGCTTCGGGAACAAGAGCCTGCTGGCGAAGGAGTGGATGCTGGAAGGGGAAGCGCCGCTCACTCTCTCTAATGCACAGCGCAGTAGTGGACGCAGCTACAGGGGCAGTCTGGTGCTTCGTGTGTACAAAGGCAGGTTACAGGTGTTGAACGTGTTGCCTCTGGAAGAATATTTACTGGGCGTAGTTCCTCTGGAGATGCCACCGAGCTTTCCCGCAGAAGCGTTGAAGGCACAGGCTATCGCCGCACGCAGCTGGACAGTGCGCAACCGCCACAAACACGAAGCGGACGGCGCGGATGTGTGCGATGGCACGCACTGCCAGGTATATGGAGACGCCACTGTCGAGCGGGAAAGCGCCACACTGGCGGTGCAGAACACCGCAGGCATCATCATGGTCAAGGATGACGCCCCAGTAGACGGTGTGTACACCGCAGATTGCGGAGGACAGCCAGCACCTGACGGCTCCACCCTTCCAACCGTTGACCGCGACGAATCGGGTAGGGATTACTGCGTTGCTAACCCTGCACACTACTGGTCCTTGCGCTTTTCCTTTCGGGAAGTGTGGCAGGCGCTGGGAGAGGATTCTCCACCAGAGGTACCGAAAGGTAAAGTTAACGTGCAAATCGTGCAAACCGATGAAAGCGGGCGGGTGGTGACGTTCCGCATCCTCTGCGGTGATCGGACGCGCGAGGTGGAAGGCACAAAGTTGCGCAGCCGGTTATCTTTGCCATCCACACTGTTGCGCGTGCGGTTAGAGCAGGGGGATGTGATAGTTTTCGAAGGTAGTGGTTCGGGGCATGGAAAAGGGCTGTGCCAATGGGGGGCGGCGGGCAGAGCGCGGGCAGGACAGAAGGCAGAGGATATCTTGCGGGTATACTACCCTGGCGCACGGCTTGCGCCGCTAAGCGAGGCGATGTGGCAATGGCGAAGGAATCGCAAACTGAATTCCGTCCGTTGAGCGAGCATACCATTCAGCTCCTGGCGCGCTTGCAAGCGGGCGAGACGGTGTGGCTGAAGGCAAGCGGAGAAAGTATGTCGCCCCTCATTCAAGGAGGAGATGTACTGGAGGTTATCCCCTCATTGCGTATTGAGCCGGGGATGATCGTGCTGGTGAACACACCCTGGGGAGTACGCTGCCACCGGGTGATGTCGGTAGAGGGCGGACAAATCACCTTGCGAGGCGATTCTCTGCACTCGGAAGAGAAAGTGCTTCGTGAGCAGGTTTTGGGTGAGGTGCGCACGGTATGGCGGGGCAAGCGATACTTTTCTCCTACTGGCGGCAGATGGTGGTTCTATGGCTTACTACACACGCACGCCCCGCGTTTCATGCATGGGTTGCGCAAGGTGTGGAGATGGAGCCGCAGACAGAAAAGGCAGAAGGTATAACCCCCGAGCAGTACCTGGTGCGCTCGCCGTTTCTGGCGTGGCGTATTCTCGAGGGTGAGGCGGTGATTATCTCACCACAGGAACGTGAGCTGCACAGCCTGAACGAGGTGGGCACTGAAATCTGGCGCATGGCGGATGGCAGCCGCACCCTGAGGCAAATAGCGCAGGAATTGAGCCAGATATACGAAATCACGCCCGAAGAGGTGTTGCTCGATGTGCTCGCTTTTGCACAGGAGCTGGTGGATAAAGGGGTGGCTTTTCTCACTGAACGCCCCACCTCAGAAGAGGAGATAGAAAATCTGGAGGTGAACTGAATGGAAAGACAAGCACAATCGCCGCAATCGATGCAGCAACCTTCCCTCAAACAGCGCAAGCCTTATCAGAGACCACAGGTGCTCACGGAGACGATTTTCGAAACCACCGCGCTGGCTTGCGGTAAATGCACGTCCGGACCGTTTTCGCAGTTCGCCTGCAGTACGATAGAAAGAAACTCGTGACCCATCAGGTGGGCTTAACTTTATTGCCTGAGGAGCGATACTGCCGATGGGAGATACTCTAACGCACCGGGAGAGGTGGCTCAGAACATTTCGTTACGAACCGGTAGACCACGTACCCGACGAGGAGTTTGGTTACTGGGCGGAAACGTACATCGAGTGGCACAAACAGGGCTTGCCCCAATGGGTGGACGAAGAGTGGAAGGCGAACCAGTTCTTCGGTTTCGCGCCGCGCGCGGGCGTGCCGATCAACCTGGGGTTAATCCCTCCCTTCGAGGCGAAGGTACTGGAAGAAACCGAACGTTATCGCATCCAGATAGACGGCGCGGGTGTGAAGAGCATCGTGTATAAGGACGGCACTTCTACTATTCCCCACTATCTGGAGTTTCCTATCAAGAGCCGCGAGGATTGGCTGGAGTTCAAGAAACGCCTGGACCCCGACGACCCCCGCCGCTATCCTGCCGACTGGGATGCGTGGAAACAGTCTGTGGCAAACCGCGATTACCCGCTGGGCGTGTTCTGCGGCAGCCTGTTTGGTTGGATTCGCGACTGGATGGGCTTCGAAGGCGTCTCTTACGCCTGCGTGGACCAGCCCGACCTTGTAGAGGAAATCATGGAGCACCTCACTGAGCTCGCACTGACCGCCATCAACAAAATCCCTGCCGACGTGGAGCTGGATTACGCGGCGTTCTGGGAAGATATGGCTTTTAACAAAGGACCTATCATCTCCCCGAAGCTATTCCGCCAGTGGATGACGCCACGCTACAAGCGAATCACCGACGCTTTACGTGACCGATTTGGCGTGGACATTGTGTATGTGGACTGCGACGGCAATATCCTGCAGCTGGTGGAACACTGGTTGGCGGGCGGTGTGAACGTGATGTTCCCTCTGGAGGTACGTGCTGGTTCTGACCCCGCGCTGATACGCAAACAGTTCGGCAAGGCGGTGTTGCTGATGGGCGGGGTGGACAAGACGCAGCTCATCGCCGGCAAAGAGGCGATCATACGGGAGTTGCAGCGGATTCAACCGCTGGTAGAAGCAGGCGGATACATCCCACATGTAGACCATCGTTGCCCTCCCGACGTGACCTACGAGAACTATCTCTTCTACCTGGAGAACAAACGCAGGATGTTTGGTATTCCTGACCCTCCGAACTGGGAGCAAGTGAAAGCCACCGTCCTATCGGGATGAAGCCTTTGAAGGTAATATGTTCGGAAAAGAAGCCCCTCTCCGCACAGGAGAGGGGCGAGCGTTTTGCATGTATCTTATTCCACCGGAGCACCGGTCCTGGTGGCGCGGCGTATCTCCAATCCGTCCAGGTGTTGTCCCTGCAACAGGTTGCGCACAGTGTCCAGCAGGCTGCGGTTGCTGGCGACGGCAGTTGCGCTCCAGCTCAGACGGGCGCTTTGCGCGATTCCCCAGGCGTTGTTCCAATCCAGCAGACCGCTCAGGTCGGGTAGCGTGTAGCTGCTGTTCGTCCCCAGCCAGGCTGAGGTGAGAAGCACCGTCCACTGAACGCTCCCGCCACCCTGACGTGAGCGCAGCGTCGGAGCCAAGAAGTCCAGCACATACGCTTGTGCGCCCGAATAAGCAAGCCCTGTTGTCCTCAGGCGCAGGTAGGGCTCTGTGCCCGCCACCTCGACCTCAGGGGTGGAGAACTCCTGTGCAGGTAGAGTAAGATTAAGGTTCGATGGCGCCTTGAAATAGCGTAATGTCTGGCGGTATTCTGACTGCACGGAAAAGATGTGTATGTCTCCCTCAGTCTGACGGCTGAGCGGAACGCAGAAGAAGGGGATGTCGCCGCCATACCACGGGCCGCCTGCTGATGCGATTGTGCCGTTGGCGCTGCGGAAAGTGATGGTAGCCGCGCCAAAGTTGCCGCCGACCACGGTCGCTGTACGCTCTTCGGGGGTGAACGCCTCGCCGGAGGCGAAGTCTACATCCTCGCTCGTATTCCCACCGATATTGAGGTTTCGACGGATGAACATCTTGGAGGGAGTGAGCGGCTGCATGAACCCCTGTACCAGCGCAATCAGGTCGTGAGTGCCGTGAGGCACCCTTTCCAGTCTGTATGTTCTGGCAAGGCGGTCCCAGAAGGCGCTGCTCTGCGCCATGAACACCGCAGCACCTTCCCCTTCCGCCAGTCCTCGTACCGCGCCGGAGACGGTGGCGGTGCTCGCTGTTGCCTCGCACGCTACGGTGAGCTGGTCTATTTCGGCTTGCGTGGCATGGATGATTCGCACGTGTGGTCCCTCTGGCTCCAGGCACACAATCACCACCCCATAACGTCCATTGGGGTCGGCAACCTCGAAACGATACTCACCGCCTGTACCGGATAACGCCTGCCACCGACCATCGCCATCTTGAAATGCCACGAACTCGACGTTTCTGGCGACACCGCCCTGCGTTGTACGCACCAGCACCCTTCGGGCTTCTGGAGGCGTTGTCGTCATCACGATGCGCACGCTGGCGCGCGCCCCTTCCTCGATGCGGGTGTTGCCCGTTCCCCGCGCTACCACGCGCCCTGCGCTGTCTTTTGCTTCGCCGACCACCTGCTTAAAACCCGCAGGCAAATTGCGGATAACGGTCTGGCTTTCGGGCCTGATGATGGCGGCGGTCACTGGCTCGGGCAACCCTTCGCCAGAGACAGAGACATCAATGCGCACCGCCTCGGGGGGAATGACCCGGGAGTTACCCCAGTTGACGGCGATGACCAGATCGCCTGCACCGCGTGAGCCTGCGACGTTCGAACTACCTCCGCAACCGCCCAGCAAGACGGCTCCCGCTGTGGCAAGGGTAAATGTAAGAAAGAGCAAAGCTCTCGTCCTCATGCTCGCTTCCTCCTGTTACTCGAAGGTTGCCTGCAGTTCGCCGAAGGCGCGCACCCGCACGGTTACCTCAGCCCGCGCGGTACGCGATTCGAAGGTGACCGTGCCTCTGACCACGATGTTCGTGTCAGGTTCCGCCGCAGACAAGTTGACCTGTGCAACCCCCCGGGAGTTTGTGGTGGCAGACGTGGAGCTCAAGCTTCCTCCTCGCCCACCGACAACCTCGAACCGCACGGTTGCGCCGGCTACGGGCCTCCCCCTGTCGGTCAGCACTTGCGCCCGAATAGTGGTCTGGCGGTTGGCATTGATGACAGGGCGTTCAGCATCCAGAGCCAGTTCAAGGGTGGTAACGGGGAACTGCACGATGAAGCCCGCCTCCTTTATCCTGTCACCAGCAGGGGTGATACCAGCGTCAATCAGGTCTACCCCCTTCGTGTAGACCCCGTTGCGGTCTATGTCGATGACCACGTCATACCTGCCCGGACGTGTCGAGTACCATACTGGTAGCCGGTACTGATTCCTGCAGGCGCGACGCACAAGGTCCCACTCGGGGCGCCCAGTAACGTCCACCAGCGGATCACCATCTTGCCAATCGTCTTTGTGGAGTACCACGTATTTGCGAACCATATCGTGGGGTATCAGGGGGCGCCACGGCGGATTCACCCAGACGCTAACTGCCTCAAGGGGGAAGAATTCGTCTTTGAAGGAACCGTACTGCGACGCCGCCAGCTCTACAGCCAGATGCTGCCCAGCAGGCGGCGGCACCTGTACCGTGAAGCCGGCTCCGAAGCGCGAGGCAACCAGGTCTACGCTACTGTCATAGCGGCCGTTGCGATTCACATCCACCACCACATCGTAATCGCCATCGTATTGTCCATCGCCACGCCGCTGCGCCGATGTCCAGATGCGGGTCGATGGTAGCTCTCCCAGATACGGCAGGATGGTAACCTCTTCCGCTCCACCGCTCTCGTCCTCTAAAAGCATCCCATCCGTCCAGTCGTCCCTGTCGCGCACGATGTAGATACGAACCTGCTGGTTCGGCGGGAAGTTCGCGCCGCCTACCCACACCTCATCTCCTGCGGGGATGCTCCCCATTGCGAACCGCAAAGGCTCTCCGTGCAGGATCTGGAAATAGTAATACGGTTGCTCTGCTTGCCTGGTAGCAGCAGCAAGGCGACTGCCCAGCACCTCAAAGGAGAAGCTTGCTTGCCTCCCCTCCCCACTCGCTACCACCAGATAGGAGCCGCTGGCATCCACTGCTTGACCGTTTTCACCCACGCCAATGTCCCATAAAACTGGGATGGGCGGGATATTACCACTGTTGTCAGTGGTCAGCAGGATAGGTTCAGGCAGAAGCGGTGCACCTTCACGGAATACCTGTATTTCCACTACCTGCCTGGGGGCAAAACCGGAGAACGCCGCGACGATGGTTGGACGTGCATCGAGGGGAAGGTCGGGTATACCGTTACCGTTCGTATCGCGGATGGAGCGCCCCGACGCATCTCGAAACTGAGAAACCTGCGGCTGAGCACTCTGTCCGCCGCCTCCTCCGCAACCGGCTGCTATTATCCACAGCATCACGACACACATGCCGCCCAGAATGGCGTATGCTTTCACGGGCACAAGCCTCCTTCCTTCTGGTGTCTAAACTGAAGGATTCTTTAGCTTTTAGAAGAGTCCTGCTACCGGGTACAGTGGAGAGAAAAGGTGTTGCACCACTACAGGATAGGAAGCTATAATATTATGGTAGCGAGCTGAAACGCAAAGGAAAGAGGACTATGGCGACTCTGGTACGCCTTCAAACGCACGTACTACCTGGTAAGCGCATAGAGATTTCGGACCCCCGGCTTCCTGACGAAGGGGAGATTGTTGAGGTACTGGTGTGGTGCTTCCCTAGTCGCAAAGAATCTGTTTCCATGCGCCAACTTGCTGAGTCCCTACCCCAAGCCCCCTCGCCGCGCCTCTTCCCCGACTGGCGGAGCTACGAGGAGTTTCTGCGCGGAGAAAAGGACGCATGGGACATATAGAATTACCGCCACAGGGCAAGATTTACGTTGATTCAAACATCATCATCTACACGGTCGAGAACCATCCCAAGTATATTGCACTGTTGCGGCCATTGTGGACCGCCAGCGAAAGCGGCGCAATAACTGTGTGCTGCAGCGAACTAGCTATTGTCGAGGTTCTTACAGCACCCTTGAGATACAGCGATGCGTTGCTAACGCAAGCCTATACACGAGCACTGTTTGAAACAGAAATAAAACTGCTGCCCATTACCCGAGAAATTCTGCTGTCAGCTGCGCGGATACGCGCCACCCAGCCTTCGATACGCACACCAGATGCCATACA
>JANWYZ010000048.1 GCA_025054895.1 bacterium
TAACGTTCCTCAACAGCGCGTTTTAGTTCCAGGTGGTGAGAAGGCGTCCACAGGATAGTGCGAAACAACAGAAACTGCGGCTTTTCGCCAGTGAGGCGGCTTCCCACAGCGTCAAGCGCTTGCGTCATCTGCGGTCCGCCTACGCCGGGCAGATCGTCGCGTATCCGCAGGAACGGCATTGTCGCGTGTAGCCCCTGTTCGGGTATTTTTTGCGCAGCGATGCCGTCGGGAGAGAAACGTGCGTAGGCGTCCAATCCGCGCTGATCCAGTCCACGTGCGTTCCCGTCGATGATAAAACCGGTAATACGGATATCCCACCGGGTGTACTCGCGCTGGCAATGCGCCTGCCAGGCGTCCCAACCGTCGGGCAAACCGCTGTGGGGGCGGGGTCTGCTGAGATAGCCCGGGTTCAGGTAGCCCGCGCCACTGTTGCCAGCGATGAAGTAGTCACGAGGCGAGGCGTTACGCCTCACGAAATGCATTCCTGCAGGAAATCGGTGCGCCAGATTGGGGTTAAACGCCCATGCCAGAGGCACCTTACCTCTTGCCGGGTCGCTCCACAGACGGGGGACCATGCGGTAGAACCACGCGCTGGAGTCGTAGTCGCCGACGTAAAACGCAACGAACGTATACGGAGCAACCATACCATTGGCAAGCACATGCCCATCACGCTGCAGGTCGTTCAGGGTGGGGTGCGGCTGTGGGTAGTGTTTCTGTACAGGGTAGTGCATGAAGAACGAGGCATTCGCCATCGCTCCGATGGATGGAGCGTCTGCATCCAGATAAGCATTAAAACAGGAAGCGATTTCCACGAACCGCCACTCGGATTCCACCGCGCCATGTGGCTCGCCTACCGCGTCGGTGTACTTAAAATCCCACGGTACGAAGCCTCCGATGTGAGTCATCCCACCGCCTGCCGTCTCGTATGATGCATGTAATATCGCCTTCAGCGTGCGTACGTCCGCGCCGAGCGTCTGTCCAGCCTCATCGACGGGTTTGGTATCCTCCCACGGCGACAGGTCAAAAAAGAACCCCTTCCGGGCGACGAAATAGTCGTGGTTCGACAACATGGTGCGTTCAAGAGGCAGCTTCACTCGACCGGTCAACCAGTCCGCGTCGCTATAATACCCCAGCACGCCGGGGGCGCATTTGCCCTTGCGCAAGTAGGTTCCCATTGCCCACATCAGCGCGTCGCACTTTGCGCTGCCGGTGCTGGGTAGCGATAGCGATCCCAGACTGTCCCTTCCGGTGAAGAGCGGAGTGCCGTCCGAACGAATAAGTGCAAGGCGGATGGGCAGCGCCCCTTTCCCCTGCGAGAGGCGGCTGTAGAGCGAGTCGGGGTCTGGGTCGTAGCGCACCGGTAGCAGGTTGTCTACTCCGGCGGCGGTAGAAGCTACCAGCGCCGTGGCGGGTACGCGCTCGTCCCATACCACCAACCCATTGACGGAGCGACGGAACCGCTGTACCAGCTCTACGGGGTCGCTCACCTTTTCGATGCGCGTACGGTGGAGCCACTCACCAGACCTGCGTAGATGTTCCAACCAATACAGGTCTATACTGCCCTTTCCGTCCTCGCCGACGAAAATCACATACAGCCGGGGCTGACGGCGGTTAACTATGCCCTGCAGGGCGGTTACCAGATGCAGCTCATCCCACGCCTGTCGGCGGCGAAAGACGTTGGAGATATCGATGCGGTGGAGATGAGTGAGGTCGATCAAAACGATGCTGCCAGCGGATTCGCTCGATGTCATCTTCTCTTCTTTCTATCTCGCGATGAGGGGATATGCAGTCGGTTGCGATGCTTCACGATTGTCCGTCGGGTGGTGCTGATGCCCCAGCGTTCGTAGAGGATGTCGGCTATTTGCTGGTCACTGTAAGGGTGGAACGGGTCTTCGGAGTGGATTACCTCATGTATCGCCTGTTGAATGTTCAGGGCTGGAGTGAAGAAATCTGAGAAAGGTACCAGATCGTCGGTCGGGATTAGCACCCACTTGTTGGAGATGGCTCGGCTCACGGTGGACTCATGCACGTTGAGCTGCGCGGCTATCTGGGTGCGCGTAAGCGGCTTGAGGAACGTATGCGAGCCAGTTTCAAGAAACGCAAACTGGTGGTCAATCACCGCCCGGGTGACGCGATACAGGGTGCGGTAGCGTATCTCGATGTTGCGCATGAACCTTTGTGCGCGCTCCACATATTCTTCCACCTGTCTGATCGTTTCCTTAGGGTATGCAGACGGATTGTTTCTGATTTTCTCGTACTGCTCGCGCCACTGCGGGCTGACGATGAGAATCCAGCGAGGTCGGACGATTTCCACTTCGAACCCCTGCGGGTTGCGCCGAATAATGACATCTGGCTTGATGATACTCTGGTGCGCAGAGGATGGGGTACCCCACGGGGTCCGGAAACGGTACGCCGGGTAAGGATGCAGTGCGTCCCGAATGTATTTCAGGGCGTTGGCTACCTCTTCCGGGCTGGCTCGCAATTCGCGCGCAATCTGACGTATGGACGGAGCTACCAGCCTTGGAAAACACCGTTCCACAATCTGTTCCGCAAGGGGATTGCCCTGTCCTTGCTCGTGCAGATAGCGTAATTGCAGCAGCATACACTCCTGAACGGAACGCGCACCTACACCGGGGGGGTCCATAGACTGCAAGACGCGCAAGACCTCTTCAATCTCTTCCGGAGAGGCTCCTGTTTCCAGAGATGCACGCTCGCAGTTGAAGCCGGGCAGCAGACCACGTTCGTCCAGATTATCCAGAATGTATTCAGCGAGCGCGTACTGGCGCTCGGGCAGCTGCGCGTGCAATTCGCGGCTGAGGTATTCGCGCAGCGTCAGGCTCTCGTCGACGGCGTTGCTGATAGGGTCCGCCTCGACGTCGGAAGCGTCTCCCCCATCACCTTCGTAGATGAACTCGATGTTTCGTCGTCTCGGCATCATTTGATGGACATCGCTATCGTCGGGGGCGCTCTCTATCCGTTCCAGCGCGGGGTTCTCAACCAGCTCCTGCTCGATAGCATTTTCCAACTCGACCGTGTTGTATTGTAACAAACGGGCTGCTTGAATAACCTTTTGATCAATACGTAACTCAAGAGAATGTCGCTGCTCTGGTGCTAACACAACACACCGCCTGCCTTTCGTCTTGGCTGATGTTGACCGCTCACCGCCGTCTCGAGCTGCGGCTTCAGTACGGATGGGTAGACATGCTTAAAACTATCATACTCTTTTCGTGTAGCGATGTCAACCACCTCTGCTTAATATTTTCCATGTTTGTGGAGCGATTTCTCAGCCCAGATGTTATACGTGCGCTCCGTATCGGCGCGCCAGCGCGCGCAGCCATGGGGGCGTGATGAGGGTGGTTGCCATGACCAGCAGCAGCACAGCGGTATACACCGTCACGTCGAACACCTTCTGGTGCAATCCGATAGTGGCAAAGATGATGCCAACCTCTCCGCGCGGCACCATACCCACTCCCACCAACCAGGGGCGCATCGACGTACGCCACACCGCCAATCCCGACGCCAATTTGCCCAGTATCGCTACCACGACCAGCAGGACCGCCAGTCCGAGTATGGACATTCCTGCTGGAGTAGAAACGTCGAGCGCTCGCAGGTTCATCTGTGCGCCCATCATCACGAAGAAAAGAGGCACCATCATATCAGCCAGCGCGCTGGCGCGTTCGCTGACGCGAATACGGTGCTCGGTGCGAGCAAGCACCAGCCCTGCCGAGAACGCGCCCACAATGGGAGCAAGCCCCGCCATCTGTGCAGTTGCCGCCAGTAAGAAACAGAACACCAGCGCGGCGGTCACCAGCGCGGCGCGCGCCCGCATCTGTTCTGCTACCCTGAGCAGGATATGTGACGCTTTCAATCCCACCGTGAGCGCGCCCGCTAAAAACACCAGCGCCAGAAGCAACACCTTTCCCACTTGCCATACGGACAGCGTTTCACCCTGCGCCAGCCCACTGAACACCGCCAGAATCAGCAATCCAATCACATCGTCCGCTACCGCAGCACCCAGTACGATTTGCGATTCCGCCCAGCGCAACACGCCCAAATCCTTCAGCACCCGCGCGGTAATCCCCACGCTGGTAGCGGTAAGCGTAGCGCCGATGAAGGCGGCGGTCATCACAGGTTGTCCCAGCAGCATGCTGACTCCGAAACCCAGCACCGCCGGTGTGACAACGCCAAGCACAGCCACCCACAACGATCGCCAGCCCACGCGCAGCAGATCGGTAATATCCGACTCCAGACCAATCTCGAAAAGCAACAACACCGCGCCCACTTCCGCCAGAGTATGTAAGATATCGTTGCGAGGGTTGACGATGCGCAGTAAACTGTCGCCCAGGAGCAATCCTGCTAGCAATTCACCCAGCACGGCAGGCTGTGATACCCGCTCACTGAGTTCGGCAAACAACTTCGCCGCCGCCAGCATGACCGCCAGTACCAGCAGGATATGAGCAAACTCCATACCGTCCTCCTACTGTTTGCTGCACAACAGCTCGGTATACAGCTGAACCAGCACCTTGCGGCTGTGCTCCCAGGCGAGATGCTTGCGCACCCGCTGCAGTCCGTATTCACCCATCTGCTGACGGCGTTCCGGGTCATCAATCAGCTCGATAATGCGCAGGGCGAATTCGCGTTCGTCGTTGGGGGTGGCATATACCGCTGCTTCTCCTGCTGAGTAGCGCGTTTCCTTCAGGTCGAAGCTCACCACAGGCAAACCCATCGCCATGAACTCGATGACTTTGTTGTGGGTGGAAAGGTCGTTAAACTCACTCTTCGGGTCGGGGGCAACAGCGACATCGGCGGTAGAAAGTATCTCCAGCAACGCCTCCCCATACTGGAAGCCTGTAAAATACACCCACTCATCCAGCCCCTTTTCGTGGGTGGCGGCTTCCAGGTCGGGGCGCACGTCGCCATCGCCCACCAGGGCAAACTGGATATCTCGTCTGCCGAAGGTATGAACCACATGCTCTACTGCCCGAATCAGGTAGTCTACGCCGTCCTGTGGTCCCATCACGCCGAGATACACCGCCAGAAACCGCTTGCCTCGTTTCAGCGCTTCGTTGGGGGCTACTCGTTGGAAGCGGCTGAGGTCTGGTCCACTGCGTACCACTACCACCTTGTCAGGAGGCACGCCTCCTCGCTGGATAGCGATTTGTCGGTAAGACTCGTTCGTGGCGATGACCCGGTCGGCGGTGCGGAACTGTTGTTTTTCCAGCCAGAGCAACACACGATATATCCAGCCCCTTTTACCGAAACGCGACTCGTACAATTCCGGGTTGAGGTCGTGGTGGTCGAATACGTACTTCTTGCCGAACAGCTTGTAAAAACGCCCCAGCAGCCAGTAGGTATCAGGGGGATTACACGCTTGAACCGCGTCGATGCCCTCACGTCGCCATATCAACAGACTTAGCCAGAAGGTCATCACCCAGCAGTACGAAAGCTCCCAGAGGTAGCTGAGTAGCCCGCGTGTTGGCGGATACATCTTGTATCGGTAGACATGCACCCCATCGATAACAGCGCAGGGCGTATCTCCCTTCCTGCGCGGAGAAATGACAGATACGTGGAACCCCTCCTGCACCAGCGACGTTGCCTCCAGCCACACCCTCCGATCGTAAGGCACGGGCAGGTTCTCTACGATAATCAGTATCCTCTTACCAGTACAGCCCAATGTATCGCCCCCTTACCGCTTCGGCAGACAGGATTCGTGCTAAATCGACCACTATCTGATCATCCCCGAAAACATGTGGCGATACGCAGACGGAGTCGTTTGTCAATACCACCACTTCGCTCTCATCGATTAGCTGCTGCAGGCTGCTGCACATCAGCTCGCGGATGTGGGGGATTTCACGCTCAATGTACGCCCTGTTGCTGCCGTAAATCGCTGTCAACGAGACATTGGGATCATAGATACGGAGAGTAAGACCTTTGCCAACAAGGTATGCGCACAATGTAACCACAGCGCTTTCGCGCAGGTCGTCGGTACCTGCCTTAAACGCCAATCCCACTATTCCTACCCGCTTCTTACCCAGCTGTGCAATCAACTCAGCGGTGCGCTCGATCTGCAGACCGTTGCTGACCAGAATAGACTCCAGCATGGGCAGAGTCAGGTCGTGTTGGCGGGCGCGAGATACCAGCGCGCGCAGGTCTTTCGGCAGACACGAGCCGCCGAAGGCGAAGCCCGGTGTCAGGTACGCCGCAGAAAGGTTCAGCTTTGTGTCCATCGTTAACAAGCGCATGACAACGTGGCTGTCTACGCCCTCTTGCTTGCACCACGCGCCGATTTCATTGGCAAACGTGATTTTCAGCGCATGGAAGGCGTTGCTGGCGTATTTCACCATCTCGGCGGTGCGCAGGTCGGTTTGGACACACTCGGTGGGGATGCCTGCGTACAGTTGCGCCACGCGCCGGGCGGCTTCCGCGCTTTGCGAACCGATAACGGTTAGCGGCGGGTGATAAAAGTCGTAAACAGCCGTGCCCTCGCGCAGGAACTCCGGATTCACGCATACGTGGAAACCTTCTCCGTGCTGCTTTCCAGATGCGCCTTCCAGCGTGGGGATGACCAGGCGTTCGCACGTACCTGGCAAGACAGTGCTGCGTACTACTACTGTGTACGGCTCATCACGCCCAGCAAGCGCAACGCCGATCTGACAGCATACCCGCTCAACGAACCTCAGATTCGGCTCCCCATTGTGGTGACCTGGCGTGCCTACGCAGAGGAGAGCAATGTCCGTTTGTGCTACCGCCTCCTCCGCATAGGTGGTAGCTGTCAACCTGCCAGCCTCCCGCGTCCGGCGGATGTGGTCTTCCAGGTCGCGCTCTACAATAGGTGAGCGACCTTCCGTGATACATTGCACTTTGTAGGCGTCAGTATCTACCCCGATAACATCATGCCCTTCCGCCGCAAGACAGGCAGCGGTAACTGCTCCAACATAACCAAGACCGAAAACCGCTACACGCATCGTTCGTCTATTCCCTCAGGTGCATTCTATCACCCTCCACCGGCGGGGTGCAAGCCTGTAGAGGCGACCAGTATCTTGAACGCATAGTCGAACAGTTCCAGCTCGTCAGGGAAGCGAGACTGTTCGGAAAATTTGGCTAATGGAATATTCAGGTTCGTCATGTGGGTCTGTCCCCCGATGGAAAATGGATTGTACAGGGGAAAAGTCCGCCTTTATGGAGGTTACCCTGATCGCCTGTTGTCACCCTGAGCGTTAGCGAAGGGGCTCGGATGCTTCGCTTGCGCTCAGCATGACAGAGGGACAACACTGGAGGGTCGCGCTCCGTCGCGACCGCGCAAACTGGACAGCTCGGACTCACTTTTCGTATACCCTCCAGAGAGGTTGACCGCAACTACGCCAGTAAGGTATAATACATGTGTTACTTTCTATAAAAATGTGTTACAAGGAGGCGAAATGAGACGCGCATTCACCCTGATAGAGCTGCTCGTAGTTATCGCCATTATCGCGATACTGGCGGCGATACTTTTTCCCGTTTTCTCTCAGGCGCGCGAGAAGGCGCGCTCGGTTTCCTGTCTTTCCAACTGCAGGCAGATGGGTATAGCTATTGCGATGTACGTACAGGATTGGGATGAAGGCTTCCCCCTCACCGAGCCCCACGAATACGACGGGGGTCACGCGCCTGTGGGACCGGGGTGGCTGAAGAGCTGCCAACCCTATGTCAAGACGCAGCTGCTGCACCGCTGTCCTTCCGACAGCAGCCCTTTGTGGAATGATGGCGACCCTACCACCCGCGTGGCATCTTACGGACTGAACGGTTATCTACCCCCTGACCACCCCCCGTACTATGGCATCAAGCTGGGAGGAGTCAATAACCCAGCGCAGTGCATTGTGGTGGCGGAGCTGGCTGACCAGGTTCTGGACGACCACTTCGTGCCCGCTGCCTGGGGCAACCCGACGAAAGTGCCGGAGTTCGGACCAGGCTCGGAAGAGCATGAGGCGGAGTGGAACGATGAGGCGTGGGAACCTCGCAGCGTCGCCATACGCCGTCACCTGGGCGGGGCGAACTACGTGTTCGTGGACGGGCACGCCAAGTGGCATCGTTTCGAGCAGACCTGGCAACAGGCGCCCGGCCAGCTGCCAGCGGTAGATTGGTACGACCCGCAACGGTAGACAGGCACAGGTCTACTCCGACGGATTCTTGGCGTCGCCGCCACCGAGCGAGGTCTCGTCAGGTTATAGCTGCGCGCAATGCGGAGACAATGCAAACCTGCTAAGTAGCGTTATTGCGAGTTTCTTCGGCGGAGGGTGCGTCATGAATCCAGCGCACACGTCTGCGGCTTGGGCGGCGTACTGGCTCCGGTGGTGTCTTCTTTCCCACACCTATCCGCAACACGCCCCCCAGCGCCACCAGTCCTACCAGCAGCAGGAACACAGAGGACGCCTGCTTCCCACGTAACCATTCCGAGCCGCTGTGCCCGATAAAGTATAGCGCAACCGCCATCAAATAGCTCTGCTGTGACCAGATCGGGCTGTTAAACCACACTTCGCCGATACCTGCCAGACCGCTGAAAAGGGCAATTCCCATCCACATGCTCACAAAGGCATAGTCTGTCCATACCGCCTCGCGCCACTCCACAGCCCGAATTCCTTCCCAGACGCGGCTCAGCGAAAATACGCACACTCCGAAGCAGATTAATACCAGTGCATAGCGTCGCAGCTGTGGGATAAGAAAGACCACTACCACCAGCGCCAGCAATAGCATAGCGGCGCTGGAACCGCCCATCTGGTGCAATACGCCTTTGACCTGCACCGCCAGAACACCCAGCACCAGCGGTAAGACCGTCTCCAGAATCTGTTTCCAGCGCATGGTACGCGGTGGTATCGCTCTTACTCCTGTAGCAGCGCGGCAAGCACCTCTTCCGTCTCGTCGCGCACGTACTCGCCGAACTCGGTTGCTCGGAGCAAAATGGTTTCCAGCGAGAGCGGTTGTGGGTGCGCCGCGTTGAATTGGATAAAAAAGAAAGCGGTATCTGCGTAAAACGGCTCGACGCGCAGGTCGCAGGTGAAAGGAGGTGATTCGTAAGTAAACCGCAAACCGATGCCACGCAGCCCCTGCTCGAACAGGGCGCGCACCTCTGACGCACCAAGGCGTAGAAACCGTTCTACCGACAACTCAGTAGCGGCGCCCTGCGCTTCGTGGTGCGCAATCCACTGGATACCACCGATAAACCGGTCGTCCAGAAGAAGCGCGTCTCGGGTGCGAATTAACGTCCGCTCCGCGTCGCGCAGGTCGGGGGAGATGTTTTCGCCTTCATGAACGAAGATAATCTGCTGTTCCGCCAGCATCACGCTGCGTCGATGCAGGGGGTCTACGTACGCCACAAAACCCGGTATGGGAGCTGGCTGAATAGTAAACGGTACTCCCAGCGCCTGCAGCACATGGCTTTTGCGTACTTCTCCCAGCTGCCCGATGGGAGCGTTCAGGTTAATCTGTACCTGCTTTAATTGCATCCTCGTTTTGCCGCCTTTCCCACCAGAAGGGCTAATGTACCCCTGCCAGCGCCGCCTTCATCGGCAGGTGCAACTGCTGGCAAATCCGGGTTACAATCTCACGCAAAGACCCCTCCGCATTTTCCTGTGGCTGTGCCCGCTGTAACACAAACTCCCGGAGGTCTACCCGCCCCTGCAACATCTGGTCGAGAGCTGTCTGCGCTTCTTCTGCTTCGAGGCGTAGAGTATAACCATTCAACCGCAGGAACGTGATTGCAGCAACCAGAGCGGTCCACTCGTTGCCCTGCGCGAACGGCTTGTCTTGCACCAGTCGCTGGAACATTCGCGCCGCCTGCGTTAGCACGTTGCGGCTATCCCCATAAGAATACTGGCTGTATACCGCGTTTTCTAAACGGTCAAAATGGTACCTCTGGGGAGAGCCGGTGATCGCTGTGTTGATCCATATCACATCGTGAACGGTCAGATAGCGCATTTTCCCCCTCGTGCGAAACGGGTTCTACAGCACGAGCATTATACCACACTACCCGGAAGATGAAAACACCGGCAGACTTACGTGTGTAACTCCACAGGCGTTATGGAATAATCCCATCGGTTGCTCTCGGCGGGGTACGTTGCCTCACCTATGGAAGGGGAAGCAGCCTTTTCATGGAGGATTCTCATGTGGTCATTTGCGGCACTGGTCGGCAGTGTCATCATTCTGGTACTGTGGTTATGGGAATACCCCCAGAGCACAACGCTGGCAGCTATCGGCACGCCGGGTATGTTTCTGGGAGCATGGGCTGGGGTGCTATGGTGGCGTAACCGTATCAACGAAACACGCCTGCGCGAATTGGCGGAGCTGCACCGGCGTCGTGATGCTGTCACTGGAATGTGGAACCACCACGCACTGTACGAGCTACTCGAGAGCAAACTCAGGCAAGCAGGTGAAGAGCAAGCTCCCCTGTCCATCATCCGCATAGACATCGACCGATTTACCCTGTTCAACGCCACTCACGGGCACGTAGCTGGAGACGAGTTACTACGGCAAGTAGGCAACACTATCGCAATGCTTCTGCCTCCAGAAGTTACCTCGGGACGATACGATTCGGACGAGTTTCTGGTTATCCTGCCTGACACCGCACGTGGACAAGCAATGACCATCGCCTCCCACCTGCGCGAAAAGATACGTCAGGCAACACTGGCGCAGGCGGCAAGCGGAGAGGCTATTCCGGTCACAGTAAGCATAGGCGTTGCCTGCTTTCCTACCGACGCAACCAGTGCGCAGGCGCTCTTAGCTGCCGCAGCAGACGCGCTGGCTGTAGCAAGACAAAACGGTACAGGCGTCGCTGATACCTGTTCCAACTGGCGCACTCGCTATCGCATCCACACAAACGGCGGGTTTTCCACTCTTGAAGCGATGGTTATTGCCATCGACAATAAAGACCGCTACACGCGCCGACATTCTGAGGAGGTTACCGAGTACGCTCAGTGGATAGCGGAAGAGCTGGGTCTGTCCGAAGAGGAGAAACATACCCTGCGCCTTGCCGGGCTGGTACACGATGTGGGCAAAATTGGCGTACCGGATGAGGTGTTGCTAAAACCCGATATGCTGACCGCTGAGGAGTACGAAGCAATGAAACAGCACGCTGTGCTGGGTGCAGTGATGGTGGCAGCCCTGCCAGGCATGGAGCAGATTATACCCATAGTGCGTTCACATCACGAACGCTGGGACGGTAGAGGGTATCCTGACGGTCTAGCAGGGGAACAAATACCCTTCCTGGCGCGCGTCTTGACTGTTGCCGACGCCTTTAGCGCAATGACTACCGACCGCCCTTACCGCAAGGGTATCGACTGGCGTTCCGCGCTGTCGGAATTGCAGGGGCAGAAAGGAAAGCAGTTTGACCCTCTGGTGGTCGACGCTTTTATCGCCTCGATAAACAGGCGTGGGATGCTGTCGCAACAGCAGGGAGAGGAAGAGCTGCTGGCGGCTGCGTGATACAGTTGCTCGAACAAGGGGAGGGTGCGTATGATACGCACCCTCTGTGGTGTTACCGTATGTTTTGCCTATCGGAGCGATCTGGGCGTGTTAGTACACTGCCCTGCGCGCCTCAGGTCGTAGTTGCAGTTGGGGTCTATCACGATGCCCCATAGTTCGTACGAACCACCGTAGGGGCCCCCTGCCACCAGCCATTCGTCACGCTTGCGTCCCTTGATGGGGTCGGTTGGGGCGCGAGGATCGGGGTTACGCCGCCCGCGTACCACTTTTGCATGACCGTCTGCATAAGCGCAGTTCACCATCTCATTATGGCGCGGGGCGATGGGGCTATAGAACTGCACATCCAGCCAACCATCATAAAAGGCGGCGGTATCGGCAGGGTATCCCAGTTCTGCCTCGCGGATGGGCGATACCGCGGTGTTCATACCCAGCGGAGCACCCCAGTTTCCGTCTTCGAACAGCGCGTAGTTGCCGTTGTACGAAGCGTAACGGAAGTTGCCGGGCGAGGTTAACGCGCCGCCTGTCAGCCTCTGTATCATGCCTGGCCAGTCGATTTCCGTAGGGTTAGACGGGCAGCGCAGGATATCCGCGTTCTTCACATACGGCACATGGGCGTCATAGAAGCTGAACCACACGTTCGGGCTGAGGAAGTACAGGTTCATAGCATAGGTCTCGTCGTAATCCTGCGTGTACATCTTGACCGCCAGCGCAATCTGCTTCGTGTTGCTTAAACACGAGGTCGCTCGCGCCTTCTCACGAGCCTGGGCAAACACCGGGAACAGGATAGCAGCCAGTATCGCGATAATCGCGATGACAACGAGCAGTTCAATTAGCGTGAACGCTCGTCGGCTGATGAAGAAGTTTCGCATCGAAGACCCTCCTCTTATACGATTTACCGGACGCCTGCACGGCGCACCAGTAGGGTGTTTTCTCAATTTGCATTTTAGAATGACAAACTATCTCATGTCAAGATGTTCGCGCCTGTGAAGACAAAAAACTGGTAAAGCTTTGGTTATGTCCTGTCACAGAGGATGTAAAGCGGGTACACTCACAGATTGGAGCTATCAGGACAATGTATTCGTCGTCCTCTGGGCGAGCGGTAGCGATTTTCGCCCGTTGATGCTTCTGCTTCCGCTACCCTGTTGACCATTTCCCCATCGTTGCGAACGGCACAGCAACATGCTATACTTTAATACACAAGTGTTTTTTGAAGGGGATTACGGCGTGGACCTGCAGACTTTTAAGGAACTGGTTTATCGCGAATTCGGTGATCACCTGGAACATGCTACTCCGGCTAACGTACGTGAGTTTCTCGACAAGCTACAAGTGCAGGAGATGGCAAACAGGCTGCCGGGGGAGCGATTTGAAATCCACGAAACTGGCACCACATACGAGGAGATTATTAAGGACTTCTTTGCCCGTGTACTGGACATGCCCCGCGATGACGCCATTATCCTGTTGTGGACGTTGGCGATAGACCTCGCTTTCGCTGCTGTAGAACACCAGTACGCTGAATACTTCGCCTCTCTGTTCAAAGACCTGGATCAGTACTGAACACCGCGACCAACCAGCGCAGGAGCCGCAGCGGTAGCGAGGCTCCGTGAAAAAGCCCTCAGCAGAGGCTGTCCTCGTTTGCACCTCTTGCACTGCATGAATACCGCAGGGTACACTCTATGCGTGATAAACACCAGGCGTGTGCGATATAACTTGTGGGGAGTTTTTACATGGAAGCGCTGGTAACGTTGCCGCTGTTTCCATTACATGCTGTCTTATTTCCGGGGATGCCGTTGCCCCTGTACGTCTTTGAAGAACGCTACCGTCAGATGATGCGTATGGTGCTGGAACAGGACCGGCAGTTCGGGGTAGCGCTCATCCGGGAAGGCAAGGAAGTGGGCGGACCGGCAGTACCTTACCGATGGGGCACGGTGGCCCGCATTACCGCCCTCCAGAACCTGCCTGATGGCAGCATGAACCTGTGGACAGTCGGCGAGCAACGCTTCCGCATCGTCCAAATCGCGCAATCAGAGCCTTTCATCGTGGCGAAGGTGATGCTTTTGCCCGACGTGTGCGACGGCTGTGAGCAGCGCGTGTTGCCAGTGGTACACCGCGCTACCGACCGCCTGGAACAGTATGTACGCCTGCTATTCAGTCCTGAAGGCGGTAAACACTTTGTGGTAGAACTCCCGAACAATCCCCGACTCCTGGCCAACACCATCGGCGCCATCCTGCAGGTTCCCCTGGTACAGAAACAACGACTTTTAGAAATAGACGATGTAACCCAACGTCTGGAGGCAGGGCTCATGCTACTGGAGGAGGAGATAGAGCGGTTGCTCCTCAAGGCGGTTGAGAAGCCAGTAGCTACGGCAGTGCACCCTTTCCGTCCGGAAGAGAAAGTGGTATCGCGCAACTGAAACCGGAAGCTGGAGGAACCTCAGGATGCTCACTGTGACTCTTATCCCCGGAGACGGCATCGGACCCGAGGTAGTAGACGCTGCGGTGCGTGTGGTGGTTGGCTACGGTTGTCCAGTACAATGGGAACGGTTCGAGGCGGGTACCGAGGTGATGAACAAGTACGGCACGCCCCTGCCCGACGAGGTGTTCAACTCCGTGCTGAAAACCCGCGTCGCCCTTAAAGGACCGATTACTACACCCATTGGCACAGGCTACAGCAGCCCGAACGTCATGCTGCGCAAGCGACTGAACCTGTTTGCCAATGTCCGACCAGCCAGGAATCTGCCGGGTGTTCGCACGCGCTACGAGGATGTAGACCTGGTAGTCATACGTGAGAACAGCGAGGACCTGTACTCCGGTCTGGAGCATATTGTAGTGCCGGGGGTGGTAGAAAGTCTGAAGATTATCACCGAACGCGCCAGCCTGCGCATCGCCCAGTTCGCGTTTGAGTACGCGGTGAAACATGGGCGCAAACGGGTGACCGCTGTGCACAAGGCGAACATTATGAAACTCAGCGATGGGCTGTTTCTGGAATGTTGCCGGCGCGTGGCTCGAGATTATCCACAGATAGAGTACGAGGAGCTCATTGTAGACAAGACCTGTATGCAGCTGGTAACGCGCCCGGAACGTTTCGACGTGATGGTGATGGAGAACCTGTACGGCGATATTATTTCTGACCTGTGCGCCGGACTGGTCGGCGGATTAGGTTTAACGCCCAGCGCGAACGTCGGAGAAGATGGCATCGTGGTATACGAGGCGGTACACGGCTCCGCTCCCGATATTGCCGGACGCAACCTCGCCAATCCGATTGCGCTCATCTTTTGCGCGGCGATGATGCTGGATGACCAGGGCGAAAGAGAAGCGGCGGAACGGGTGCGCCGCGGAGTCTACCGTGTGTTAAGCGAAGGTAAGGTACTCACCCGGGACCTCGGCGGAAGTGCTTCTACCACCGAAATCACCGACGCTATTATCGCAGCGATGTAGCCATCGATTCCAGCAGAACTGTCGAACCACCCCTCTTTGTCCGTCTGATCGCCAACGAAACATCCCTTTCCTTTTTGCTGTCATGCTGAGCGCAAGCGAAGCATCTGAGACCCTTCGCTAACGCTCAGGGTGACAGATGAGGTGGAGGGCGAGGCTCCTGCCGAGCCGTCTGCGTGGTCGCGACGGAGCGCGACCCTCCAATGCTGTCATGCTGAGCGCAAGCGAAGCATCCGAGACCCTTCGCTAACGCTCAGGGTGACAAAAAGAGTGGAGGGCGAGG
>JANWYZ010000049.1 GCA_025054895.1 bacterium
CCTCGCCCTCCACTCCTTTTGTCACCCTGAGCGTTAGCGAAGGGTCTCAGATGCTTCGCCTTCGGCTCAGCATGACAAGCACTGGAGGGTCGCGCTCCGTCGCGACCACACAGATCAGTATGACGAAAGGAACGCTACCCAGCTGCTACGCCACGCCTTGATGGTACAACATCACGGATGAACACAACATCAGCGCATCGCTCGCTCCAGCGTCTCGATATTGTACATCATGCGCTGCTGATAGCTCTCCCCCGGCAGATACTGCGCGCGCTCCAGAGGGTCGAGCAGGTACACTGGCACGCCCATGTCGGCAGCAACAACCTCTACCAATCGGGAGGAGGCTGGAGGTGCAGCGAAGATGACCTTTACCCTTTCACGACGAGCTGTGTCCATCAGCTGCCTCAGCCACCGGGCGGAGGGTTCCACCCCGGGCAGGGGTTCGAATACCGCTACTTGCTCGATGCCTGCTTCTTCAGCAAGGTAGCGGTACGCGCCGTGTGCAGCGATGAACTTTCTCTGCCGCCACGTTTTCGCCCGCGACGCGAGCGCATCTCGTATACGCTGCAGGTCCGCAATAAGCCTGTCGGCATTGAGCTCGTAATCGCCCGCGTGAGCCGGGTCTAACATCACAAGCGCATCACGCGCGTTTTGCGTCATGCGTATCGCGTTCTGCAAAGAGAGCCACACGTGTGGGTCAACTGCTTCATCATGTTCGTGCTCTTCATGCTCAGCATGATGCGCGTGGTGATGGCTGTCGTGGTGTTTGTGTTCCGCCGAGGCTGGCAGGGTCCAGCACCCTTCTGCTAATTGTACCACGCGCGGGCGCTTGCGCCCCAGCCCGCGTAACATTGTGTCCAGAAAAGGTTCCGCCCCCAGCCCCAGCGAGAATACCACATCCGCTTGCTGAAGCCGCTTCATCTGGCGCGCTGTTGGTGTGAAAGCGTGCAGGTCTCCATCAGGAGGAAGCAACACCTGTACAGCAACATGCTCTCCTCCCACCTGCCTGACGATGTCGGCTACAGGAAAGAAAGTGGCAACCACTTGAAGACGTTCCGGTTTGCCCGGAATTACGCTTTGCTCCGGTTCCGGCTTGCATCCAGCCAGAGTAAAAAGAACGCAGAGCCAGAGACAAAACAGGACCTGGTGCTGTATATGCAGTTTATTTACATTCCCCATATTTTCACTTGATTTCCATGCAAGTTGTCCACCTAACCGTAATTATACGGAAGATTCTTTATGGTTGCACTACCGATAAAACGGTAGAAGACCAAAAGCTGGAAGCGCACGTGGGAAAATCACCCTATCCTTCGCCAGCGCCGTCTTCTTCCCTGCGTGCGTTTCGCCAACAGCAACGAGCAGGAGGCTCGAGAGTACGACAACTCAAGGAGGAAACAGTAGAAGATGAGTCTTCGCATTAACACCAACATCACCGCGATGAACGCGATGCGCGCGTTGACCGGCACCAGTGAAGCCTTCGCGCGGTCGATCGAGCGGTTGTCGTCCGGTATGCGCATCAATCGTGGCGCAGATGACCCCGCAGGGCTAATTATCTCCGAAAACCTGCGCGCGCAGATGGTCGGCATGTCACAAGCGGTTTCTAATGCGCAGGATGCAGCGAACCTCCTCAAGACCGCAGAAGGCGGCTTGGACGAGATACACAACCTGTTGCGCACCATGCGACAACTCGCCGTGCATGCCAGCAACACCGGTGTGAACGACCTGACTGCTCTGCAGGCGGACCAGACGCAAATCCGCTCCGCGCTGGAAAGTCTCAACCGCATCGCCGAGCAAACACAGTTCGGTACCAAAAAACTGCTGGATGGAAGCGCAGGCATCTCCGCCCAGGTTACCGACACCGCCCGACTGGCGGGCATCTTTATCGGTAACACCTTCAACAACGTTATTGTACAGAGCGGAGATGTCACCATCACCGTGAACACCGCGGCTACCCGCGCTCAGGTGACGGGAACCGCCACCTACGCCAGCGTCAACGCCTCCATCTCCACCGTTGGCGGCGGAACCAACGGCGCAGGAGGCACCGTGGTCATCAACGGACAGTCCATCACCGTCTCTGGCAACGATACCGTGCAAACGCTCATTGACCGCATCAACGCGCTGACCAGCGTGACCGGCGTGGGAGCGATGTTCAGCGCAGGCAACGGCAGCGGCGTCATCGTGTTGCGGCAAGTGAACTACGGAGCGAACTTCAGCGTTCAGGCGAACCAGAGCGCGACGCTGTTGTTCTCTTCCGGCACTTCCAGCTCCAGCACGGGCGTGGATGCGGTAGTGACGGTTCAGGTGACCACGTCGGCAGGAGTGACCTCGGCGTTGTTCACGGGTGGTCGCGCCTCTGGCGACAGCGGTTTGAAGGTGAAAGACGCCTACGGCAACACCCTGTTGTTGACGGAGGCAGGCAACAGCACGGCGATTACCAATGCGCGTGTGGCGGTGGTCTCGGCGCAGAGTCTGGTGTTCCAGATTGGGTCCAACTCGGGGCAGACCGCTCGCGTGGCATTGTCGGACGTGCGAGCCAGCCAGCTGGGCACGACCACCGTCGCCGGCATGTCGCTGAATTCCATCGACGTCACCACACTACAGGGTGCGCAGGATGCGATTAAGATTATCGACGAAGCGATTTCGCAGGTGAGCCAGCTGCGTGGTAGCATCGGCGCGTTCCAGAAGAACGTTCTGGAGAGCACGATGCGTTCGTTGAACATAGCTCGCGAGAACCTGTCCGCTTCGGAGAGCGCGATTCGCGACACCAACGTCGCCGACGAGATTATGAACTACACCAAGTTGCAGATTCTGCAGCAGGCAGGCATGGCAGTGCTGGCGCAGGCGAACGCCGCGCCGCAGATGGTGCTATCGCTTCTCCGCTAAAACGAAAGGCGAGGCAACTGAACCAGGGGCGGGTTGAACCCGCCCCGCTCTCTTTTACAACCCTGTCCAGTCGAATACCACGCCCATCGCCGCGGAGCGGTCATGACGTAGCATGTGATATGCCTGGGGCGCCTCGTGCGGAGTGAAGCGATGTGTGATGAGGTCGTTCACACGCATATCGCCGCGGGCAACGTAAGTGAAAAAGAGTTTATACATCTCGGCTTGCGTCCAGGGAGCGTGATCGGTGCTTTCCGAAGGCGGATTGGTGGCGTGCGTGCCGATAATACGCAAACCCTTGGTAATCACGTCGCCGGTGAGGAATTGCTGCGACGGCTCGCCAGTATCACCCAGTATAATCAGCTTGCCGAACCTCCGGAGCAAGGTCAGGGCGGGGGCGAATACAGAGGCGATGCCGGTAATGTCGTACACTACCTCGGCACCTTTACCATCTGTGAGCTGCAAAATCTCATCACGCGCTTCTTGCACGCGCTTCGCAATAACGGTTGTGGCGCCGTGTTCCTTTGCCATCTTCAGGCGCGGCTCGGCGGGGTCTACCACGATAATCTGACGCGCGCCTTGCAAACGCAAATACTGTACCGTCAACTGCCCCAGCAAACCCGCACCGATAACCACCACGTTATCGCCCATCCGGTGCTCTGCAGCGCGCACCGCGTTCTGCGAAATCATCGCCAGAGCAAACCACGAGGCGTCCTCGTCGCTTACTTCGTCGGGTACTTTGACCGGCCAGCTGGCGTCCACCACGTGCCACTGTCGATGCGATCGCTGGAAAACCACCCTGTCTCCGGGCTTGAGGCTGGTTACGCCTTCGCCAACCTGCTCCACAACCCCCACCATGCTGTAGCCGGGCGGAAAAGGATACTTGACCCATCTATCCCAGTGTGTGCCTTCCTCAAACAATCTGCCCAGACAGATGCACTCCGTGCCCGTACTGATGAGGCTTTTTCGCGCCCGCACCAGCACCTGTCCAGCTCCTACCGGCGGCACACTCTCGGTAACAACCTCCACCTGATCTTTGCCTGTGAAATAGATGCACAGCGATTCCATCTCGTTACCTCCTCCTGCTATTCCCGCAATGCTCTTGCACCTTGCGCTATATGACAGCGATAGACGCCGGGTTCTATCCCTGTGCGCCGCGTGTACTCTTCTGCAACCTGCAGTGCGAACTCCTCCATCTGCGCTTCCTGCACCAGATTGATAGTCGCTCCGCCCCAGCCAGCGCCAGTCAGACGCGCCCCGATGGCGCCGTGCTGTTTCGCCAGATTCACCAGTACGTCCAGCTCAGGGGTAGAGTTCTCATAATCTACTCGGCTGCTTTCGTGCGAGGCGAACATCAACTCGCCCAGCCGGGCGATATCGCCGCAATGCAATGCTTCACGTCCATCCAGCACCCGCTGGTTTTCGCTAATTACATGACGCGCCCGACGCCGCAACGGTTCTGGTATCTGCGCCTCCCAACGCAGGAACTCCTCCCAGCTCACGTCGCGCAGTAACTGCACATGCTCCCCCAGTCGCTCGCGGAACCACGCTGTTGCTTCCATGCACTCCCGGTAGCGCGTGGCGTAATCACCGCTGACCAGCGCGTGCTGCGCCATCGAATGGAAGAGAATCAACCCAAACGAGCCCGCCGGCAACGGAAGCGCTTCGTGCTCTTCGGTTCGGGTATCCAGAAAGAGGATACTGTCTTCCTCGCCAAAGAGCGAGGAGAACTGGTCCAGAATACCGCACGGCATGCCTACAAACTCGTTTTCCGCTCGGCGGCAGAGCCTGGCGACATCCCAGCGAGATAGCTCCGCACCGTGCAGTTCCAGCAGGGCAACAGCTGTAGCCACCTCTAATGACGCGCTGCTGCTTACCCCTGCGCCGATGGGCACATTGCCCGTTACCACCGCCTCAAACGGCTCTACTGGAACGCCCGCCTTCTGAAGCTCTACCACCACCCCTTTCACGTAATCTGCCCATCGGTCATGCGGGTCACGTTGAACAGCATCCAGAGCGAAAGAGGCTTCTACACCCTTTTGCTGGGCGAAAACGCGACAACGCACCGAGTCGCTTTTTCCAACAGCCACAATGGTTACACGGTCAATTGCCGCGCTCATCACGTAACCGCCGTTGTAATCGGTGTGATTGCCCAGCACCTCTACCCGGCCGGGCGCAACGCCGTACACGGCGGGGTACTTCGTATATCGCCCATGAAAGAGGCTTCTCGCCTGTTCGAGCATCTCTCGCATATCTCCACCCCATCCACTGTTCTGCGCACAAGCCATGTAGAACCATTTGGCTAACGGAGCCTGTTCTCCTTCCGATAATCGGAAAGGTAAGGGTGTTACCAGCGTGTAAACTAAGCCTGCGCATACAATGTGGTCTCAACGTGGCACGGGCGTCTCGCCCGTGACTCACGTGCAGGATGCACGTGCCACCTTGTTTACAAGCCGGGAGGATATCATGCCGCGACCTGTGGTGTTGGGCAACGGTGAGATACTGGTGTGCGAAGACGGCGCACTGAACATTCGTGATTTCTACTTCCCATACGTGGGGCTGTTCAACCATCTTAGCGGGCACAAAATCCGTATGGGGGTGTGGTGCGATGGACGGTTCTCCTGGCTGGATAGCGGCGAGTGGGCAATCTCCATCGGCTATCTGCCTGACACGCTCGTTACGGAATGCACGGCGGTGCACTCTGGCATGAACCTCAGCCTGAGCATCAACGATTGCGTCTCTCACCGCGACAATCTCTTTTTGAGACGTGTGCGGCTGCGCAACCTCGGCGACTTCGCGCGTGAGGTGCGCGTCTTCTTCTCTCACAACTTCCACATCGCTGAGTCTGACATTGGCGACACGGCGCTCTACAACCCCTTTTTGCAAGCGGTCATCCACTACAAACGCGACAGCTGGTTTCTGGCGACCGGAACCACTCGCTACAACGGCATCTATCAGTATGCCTGCGGCGTTAAGGGCTTCGGCGGCGCCGAGGGTACCTGGCGCGATTGCGAAGACGGCGAGCTAAGCGGTCGCCCCATCGAGCAGGGGTCGGTAGATAGCTCTTTTAGCCTGCGCGTGCTGCTGCCGCCTGGCGAGGAAGAGCAACTCCACTACTGGATTGCTGCAGGACGCGATTACCAGCAGGTGCGCGTGCTTCACAGTCGTGTTGTGGAGCGCGGGTTTGATGAGATTATGCGCGACACAGCAAACTACTGGGCGCGATGGTCGGAGAAAGGCGCGGAGCTGGTACAGGCCCTGCCGGAGCCTGTAGCGAATCTTTTCCGACGCAGCCTGCTGATTATACGCACGCAGATAGATGCGCGTGGAGCGGTTATCGCAGCGAACGACACCGATATCATGACCACTGCTCGGGCGCACTACAGCTATATGTGGCCCCGCGATGGAGCCATCGTCGCTTACGCGCTGGACACCATCGGCTATCCCGACACCACGCGTCGCTTCTTCGAGTTCTGTGCCCGTGTGTTGCCAAAAGACCGTCCGATGCTGATGCACAAGTACTCCGCTGACGGCTCCGTGGGTTCTTCGTGGCATCCCTGGGTTATCGGCGACCAGCACGAGACGCCGTTCCAAGAGGATAGTACTGCATCCGTACTATGGGCATTGTGGCACCACTATCAGCGTTATCATGACCTGGAGTTCATCGCCTCGCTCTATGAGAGCCTCATCCTCCCTGCCGCACGCTTCATGGCTACTTATCGCGACCCATTGACACGCCTGCCACTGCCCAGTTATGACCTCTGGGAAGAAAGGCGCGGCGTCCACACGTACACCTGCGCCTCTGTGTACGCCGCTTTACGTGCCGCGGCGCGCTTTGCGCACCTTTTCGGCGACAGTGACGAGCACGAGCTATTCCGTACCGCCGCACAAGAGGTCAAAGACGGCATACTGAACGTCCTCTACGATGAAAACACCGGTTGTTTCGTGCGCATGATCGCTCCGGACACGCAGGGCGGCTATACTCAGGACAGGACGGTGGATAGCAGTGTGTTGGGTGTGCTGCGGTATGGCGCGCTGGATGCAGACGCCCCACAAATGCAGTGTTGCGTCAAATACGTGCGCGAGAAGCTATGGGTCAACACGCCCGTAGGGGGGCTGGCGCGATACGAGAACGACTACTATCACCGCCGCAGCTACGACGTACCGGGCAATCCCTGGATTATCTGCACCCTCTGGCTAGCGGAGTATGAGGTAGAGCAGGCGAACAGCCCTGCCGACCTGCGTGCAGCGATGGGCATCATCGAGTGGGCAACGCAGCGCGCCATGCAAACGGGTGTGCTGCCCGAACAGGTAGACCCCTACACCGGCGAACCGCTTTCGGTGGCGCCGCTGACCTGGAGCCATGCGGAGTATGTCTATGTGGTGATGGCGTACCTGCGCCGCCTGCGCGAGATGGCGGAGTGAAAACGGCGACTCCCCTTGACAAAGAAGCTATTTCAGGTGTACTATTGTAGCGACTGGCTATACTACACCAAGTGAGGGAGTAAGATGATTCGCCTTTTAGACACCGGAGTACAGACAGAGTATGCCGTGCGCGCTCTTGCTTACCTGGCGAGGCGAGGAGAGGGAGCAGTTGTCACTGTGAAGGACCTGGCGCAGGAAGCGGATATCTCCGTGAACTTCCTGTATACCATTTTCAAGGACCTGGAGCAGCACGGACTGGTTCATGCCCATCGTGGGCGCGAGCGTGGCTTTTCGCTCACTCGTCCTCCAAACCAGATTAGCTATCTGGACATCCTGAACGCCTGTGAAGGGCAGATTGAGAAGAAACAGTGCCTCCTGGACCACCGTGTAACATGCGACAGCGTGCATCCCTGCGCGGCGCATGAGGCGTGGAACTCGTTGCGCGATCTGGCGGAACGTCAGCTGTCGAAGGTGACGCTAGACCAGATTGTGGCCAAAAACCCGCCCTGGGAGCAAGATCGGGCTAAGTAACGGACGCAAGCATTACCTGTACGCCTGCCTCCTCGAAGGCTCGGAGCGCGTCGGGCGATGCGCCGTCGTCCACAATCAACACATGCGCGGCGTGAACGGGGGCGACCTGAGCAAAGGCAATCTGTCCTAACTTCGCGTGGTCTGCCACCACAATCACCTGCCGCGCGTGTTGTATCATCTTACGCTTTACCATTGCAGCGTCAAAATCTACACTGGTATACCCTGCGCGTGCGTCCACCCCATTGAACGACAGAAACGCATGGTCGACGTAAATCACATCCAGCGCGTGCAGTACCAGCTCCCCTAATGTAGCGCGGCGCGCCGGGTGAATAGCGCCGCCCAGCAACACTACCTCGATGTCTTTGCGCTCCATCAGCTCCAGCGCAATCGCCAGTGAATTGGTCACCACCTTCAATCCACGATGTTGCTTGAGTTGCAGCGCGATCTCAAAGGTGGTCGTGCCTGCGTCCAGCAGCACCGTTTCCTCATCCTGAACCAGCGACGCCGCCACGCGCGCGATGGCTCGTTTCTCTAACAGGTTTTTCATCTCGCGGATGGCGTAAGGAGGTTCATACAACGTGCTCTCTATGGGCAGTGCGCCGCCGTGCGTGCGCCTGAGCAAACCCTGTTTCTCCAGAAAGCTCAGGTCCGCGCGGATGGTGGGCGCGGAAACGCCAAAGCGCGCGCTGAGCTCGTCTACTGTAACCTTGCCCGCCTGTCGTAACTGGTGCAGTATCTGTTGTCGTCGCTCCTCGGCAAACATGCTCGACTCGCCGCACCGGCGTTGTTCAACACAAAAAGGGTGTTTTCGTTTATTTACGCTTAGAATATTGATTATTTTCTTTCGTTGCTGTATTATATCAACAGACGGCTTGAAAAGCAATAGTGCAGGAGGCAAGCGAAAAATGGCAGTGGGAACCAGAACCAAGAGAGGCACTGATCCCATTTATCAGGAACCGAAAGAGAAGCTTCTGGACTACCTGCGCACCATGTACGAGATTCGCTTCTTCGAAGAGACGGTGTACGAGCTGGTGCGTAGTCGGCAGATAAAGGGTGCATCGCACCTGTACGCCGGTCAGGAAGCGGTGGCGGTGGGCGCAGTGGCATCCATTAGCCGCAATGACATGATCACCAGCACGCACCGTGGGCACGGACACTGTGGAGCCATCGGTAACCTGTGGTGCGACAGCGAAGAGGACCGCCAGACACACTGGAACAAAATGCTCGCGGAGCTGATGGGACGTGAAACGGGCTACTGTCGCGGGCGAGGAGGTTCGATGCACATTGCCGATGTGGAAAAGGGTAATCTGGGCGCGACGGGTATCGTGGGCGGTAATATTCCCATCGCTGTTGGCGCGGCGCTGGCAGAGAGCTTCAAGCAATCCGGCGCGGTCGTACTCTGCTTCTTCGGCGACGGCGCGGTAAACACCGGCTCCTTCCACGAATCGCTCAACCTCGCTGCGGTTACGCATGATGGTCTTCCGGTCGTCTTCATCTGCGAAAACAATCTGTACGCGATGTCTATGCCCTGGCATGACCGCAGCGTATCGGAAGCCCCTTACGCATCGCGCGTGCGCGATGTGGCGAAGCGCGCGGAAGCGTACGGCATCCCCGGCTTGCAGTGCAACGGTATGGATGTGCTGGACGTGAAAGAGAAAGTATCTCAGGCGGTGCAGATGTGTCGCGAAGGCAAGGGACCTGTGCTGGTAGAGGCGCGCACCTACCGTTATTTTGGGCATTCGCTCTCCGACCAGCAGCGCTATCGTACCAAAGAGGAGCTGGAGGAATATCGCCAGCGCGACCCTATCCTGCTGTTGCGCCACCGGATGCTGGAGGCAGGCGTTGCCAGCGAGGCAGAAATGGATGCGGTGATGGAGAAAGCGCGCCAGACCATAAGCGAGGCGGAGCGGTTTGCCAAAGCCAGCCCGCTGCCTCCTGCAGTGGAGCTGTTCGACGATCTGTATGTACCAAAAGACCCCATCGAGTTCGCTCGTGAGCGCGAGCAGGAAGAAGCATTACGCGCCCGCATCCGCCCCATCGAAGATGAAATCCGCCGTATCGCGCGTGAACAGGCAGGCGCGCCGGGCGCAGCAGTCATGCCCAGACTCAAAAAGGAAGACGCCCAACGACTGGAAGAGCAGTACGGTGTTCCCATCAAGTACTACAACGAAGCGCTGGCGCAGGCACACGCGGAAGAGATGCGTCGCGACTGGCGCGTGTTCGTGATGGGCGAGGATGTCGGACTGTACGGAGGGGCGTACGCCGCCACGCGCGGGCTATGGGACGAATTCGGGGGGCGGCGTGTGATAGACACACCCATCTCTGAGCTGGCTATCGCGGGCGCGGGCGCGGGCGCAGCCATGCGAGGCATGAGACCCATTGTGGAGTTCCAGTATGTAGACTTCACCACGCTGGGCTCCGACCAGATTCTACATAACGCCGCATACAACCGCTACATGTTCGGCGGGAAGACAAAAGTACCGGTGGTGTATCGCTCGCAGGGCGGCGTAGGACGTAGCATCGCCGCGCACCACAGCGAAAGTCTGGAAGCATGGTGGCTACACGCGCCCGGTATTTACCTGGTGATGCCCTCTACCCCGTACGATGCTAAAGGGTTGCTCAAGGCGGCAGTGCGCGACGAGAACCCCGTCATGTTCCTCGAGCACAAACTGCTCTACTCCGGTGTGATGGGACCGGTTCCAGACGAGGACTATATCATTCCCTTAGGCGTAGCGGATATCAAGAAGCCGGGGGAGCATGTGACCATCGTGGCGTACTCGCGCATGGTGCACGTTGCGCTGGATGCGGCGTGGGATCTGGAGGAGAACGAGGGTATCCGCTGTGAGGTTATCGACCCACGCACGCTGCACCCGCTGGACGTGGCAACCATCGCCCACTCGGTGCGCAAGACGGGACGTGTTATCCTGATGTCAGAGGGATGGACGAAGGGTGGCGTCGCCAACGAGTTCCTGCGCCAGATACTGGAGTACCGCTTCGAGAACGGCTACAGCGGCTGGGATTATCTGGACATGCAGCCGGTGATACTGGCGGCGAAAGACGTCCCCGTGCCCATGAGTGAGACGCTGGAGGAAGCCTCCATTCCCACACGCGAGGATGTGGTCGCAGCAGTGCATCTGCTATGTCAGTAAGGCGGCTTTTCCTGCCAAAAAAAATGAGAGGGCGCGCCATTGAAAAGGCGCGCCCTTGCGTTTTTACCGTCCAGACGGTGCAGGAGATGGTGTGCCGCCGGGTGCACCTGCCCCTCCCCCAAACCACGATGGGCGTTCGGTGGGCAACACCTCCTGCTTCTCCTTCTGCTGTCTACTCCACTGTAGCCCGATAACCACGAGCGCGATAACGATGATGACCGCTGCAATAATACCCATCATCGTGCGCTTGCCCTGATTTGCCATCACTGTCCTCCTTGGTGTAGTCAGGCAGGCGGCAAGCGCCGCCTGCCCTCTCTTGCCCTTAGTCCAGGTCCCAGCCCTCACTGGGGTTCCACGTGTTGCGGCGGTCATCCCGTACGTACCAGTGTGGGTCGTAGCTCGCACAGGGATACGGTTCCACCTCCCACACACGTAACTTCACGAAGCGGTGATTGCCCGCCATGATGTACTTGGCATGACCATCCGCAAAAATGGCGTTAAACGCCATCCGAGTGAAGGACTGGGGGTCGGTGCAGGACCAGAAGGGCACGCTCTTCTCTGCATGGATGGGGCTGTTTTCGTAGGCGACGATAGTTTGCGCCACTTTATCGATGCTGGAGAGCTTCGCGCCACATCGCGAGGCTAGCGCCAGTCCCAGCTTAAAGTCGTAGGAGAGACCTCTGAATCCCTGAACGGGCCACAGGTCGGAACAACCGTTAGCTGGCCAGCCGCCCCACTTCCAGAAGTTGTCCGGGTACGAGGGACAGATAAATATCTGCGCGTTCTTCACGTACGGCTGCGCCAGCACAGCCCAGCGAGTGAACGCCATCACGATGTCGCCGATACATTCTGTGGTGTGAGCGCACTGGCTACTCCAGGCGAAGTACTTCTCATCGTAGTCCTGTATGTACATTCCGATTGCCAGCCCGATTTGTTTCATGTTGCTGGTGCAAGCGGTCTTGCGCGCTTGCTCTCGAGCTCGTGCAAACACGGGGAACAGGATCGCCGCCAGGATCGCGATAATCGCGATCACCACAAGCAGCTCGATCAGGGTAAAACCGCGACGTTTCATGGTTTCTCCTCCTTTGGAAAAGTTGATGCGTGAGATAACGATTTGTTCCGCTGCGCGGCTGCTTGCGCCGCATAGAAACTGGCAAGAGTTGTAACCACCTCCGGCGACATCACCTCCCCTTCGATACGGCGTTGTAGTCGTGCGGCAGCGATGCGTCCCATCTCGTACGCCTGCTGTACCAGGCGATGTACCGAGCGCGTCACCCGCGTCATCAAAGGCGGGGCGTCGGCGAAGCTGAGTACCTCAAGGTCTTGCGGTACCTTTACGCCTATCCGATCGCACGCTTCCAGCACCGCTACCATATAGTAGTCGTGCAGGCAAAACACCGCGGTAGGCGGATATGGCTGGTGTAACAATGTGAACAGCGCGTCGTGAATCGCCTGCACAAGATAGTCCAGTCTTACGCTCTCACGCAGGACGAACATCCTTACCAGCGACGATGCCTCATGACAACCTGCCTCTTGCATCGCTTGCAGGTACGCTTGATACCGCTCCCGGATGGAGGAAACGTACAGCGCGTCGTCTGTGAAGTGCGCAATGGCGCAGTGTCCACGCTCCAGCAGGTGGCGCAAGCCAGTGAGGCTAGAATGGAAGTTATCGGTCATAACCACATCACAACGCACCCCCTCTGGCTGACGGTCCACGCACACTATGGGCTTGCCATGTTCCAGAAGACGCTGCAAAATGGCGGTGTTTCTGGGGTCGCAAGTGGGATAACAGATGATACCGTCCGCCTCATGCTGCATTCGACGCAGGTATTGTGCCTCACGATGCGGATCGTTATGGGTCTCGCAGAGCAACAGGTTATACTGGTCGGGTAGCGCGCTGCGGATGCCGCGAAGGTACTCGACCTGCGGGTAATCATGCACAAACGGAAACACCGCCGCGACGAAAACGGGCTTCGCAGGTGGCGGTTCAGCAACAAACGTACCGGACTTGCGCTTCCGCACCACCAGTCCTAAGCGCTGAAGCTCAAACATAGCCCGGTGCGCCGTCACCCGGCACACGTCGTACTGCCGCGCCAGTTCCGTCTCCGAAGGCAGAGGGGTGCCAGGTAGCAGCTCTCCGCTTTCGATGCGAGCACGGATGGCTTCCGCAATCAGTTTCCACTTTACGGGAGACATCACCAATTACCACAAGGTTAAACGTAATCAATACTATGGTATTCTCAGTATAGCCTCTTATTGTGGTTTTGTCAAGTATCCTTCCCCACTTCGCACCGCATTGACCCTGAGCAACAGCGCGGGGTACTATCCTGTATAAAGCACGGGACTTTTTCAGGAGGTGCAGGGTGAACCGTCTGACCATTATCGTTATTGTGTTACTGCTGGCGGGCGGTGCCGTTATCTTCAAGCTGGCAACGTACAACCCGGCAGCCCATGAAACCATGATCGACATGAGCGACCTGTCCACCTGGGAACCGACAACGGCGCAAATCCGTACGCAGCTGGACCCCGGTGCGTCCGCCCTGGAGCGCAAGCAGCATTATGGCCGCCTTTTTCGGAGCCGTTATCGTAACAAAGATATGGCAGTTAATCTGCGTGTGGACAAGAAAGGGGTCTTTTATCTGGAGTGCGCCGCAACCATCCCTACATGGGATAAGGCATTGATTGCTCACCAGGCGTGGTCAGAGATCCGCGAGCTTTTTGATGAGCAGCCAAGGGTTATCATCTACGAATCCTACATCGGCACATTCTCTCGCAGGGTGGGTGAAGCAAGGGCGGACACAAAGAACCCCTCCGCCCCTGAAGTGGTATTTGACACGGGTTGGCACCTGCGCCGAAAACCCCAGCCAACCGACTTTCTGGGCAGATTGCCAGGTAGCTAATTCAGCGGTCAGCTGAGGTTGTCGGCGCGTCGGTCTTGCTCTCCGACGCTGACTTATCGGGCTTTCGATAGTCGGTAATATGGAAGCCCGGTCCCTTGAACAAGATGCCTACCGGGTATAGCAATCGCCGCACCGTGCCACCGCAGTGCGGACACTCGGTTACAGGCGGCTCGGTAATGCGCTGAAACTGCTCGAACTCCACTCCACAACTATCGCATCGGTAACCGTATGTAGGCATTGTTGACATCACCTCCGAATCAATATTATGACAACCCTTCGAGCAAACAGTCAACTTCCCCGTATCCGCTGGAAAGCCAGTTGCACCGCTTGCTCAGGAGTTTGCGCGACGCATAGCAGGGCGGAATCAACCTGCGGCAACTCCCAAGAACGCAGCAGCACCACTGGCTTGCCCACTTTCAGCGCGAGCGCGATCTCAGACAGCGTGCCGTATCCTCCCGAGATGGCGATGATGGCGTCGCTGGCGCACACGTTCACCCAGTTACGTCCGTCGCGCAGACCAGTGAATATCGCTACGTCGATGTAGGGATTAGGTGGGGATTCGCTGGCATTCATACCGGGCATAACGCCGATAGTAAGACCTCCCGCTTCTTTTGCGCCGCGTGCAGCAGCTTCCATCACTCCACCACCTCCGCCACACAGTAGTATTGCGCCGCGTTCGGCAATGAGCGCACCTACCTGCCTCGCCATCTCGTATGCAGGCGCGTCGCATTGCGAGGCGCCCATCACTCCGATAACCACTCGGTGCGTTCGCTCCATCGGTTCTCTCCTTCAGACTGGCTGTATACACAGCGGGTCGTCGTTAGCAGGGTTATTCACGCGCGGAGAGACCGGGTAAGCCTCCAGTTCCGCCTCAGGGTAAGCCTGTAGCATCGTCAACAATTGCGCGGCGTTTTTCAGAGAGTTATCCAACCAGAGCGCTTCCTGTTCGGGTTTCAGGATAACGGGCATGCGGTTGTGGATGGGCGCGAAGAGCGCGTTGGGTGCAGTGGTGATAATGGTGCAGGTGCGCATGGGCGAGCCGTCAGGCGACTGCCATTCATCCCACAACCCTGCGAAAGCGAAAAGACCACCATCGCGCCTGCGGATGTACAGGGGAACGCGGCGGTTGCCCTCCTTACGCCATTCGTAGAAACCATCGGCGGGTATCAAACAACGGCGTCGCGTCAGCGAGTACTTGAAAGCCGGCTTTTCCGATAGCGTTTCAGCGCGGGCGTT
>JANWYZ010000004.1 GCA_025054895.1 bacterium
GCCATTCCTTACACCTCCTCCAATTCGGTAATGTCTGTTTCTTCTATCTCCTGGCGCAGGCGGTCATACAGGAACGCCAGCCAGTAGTCTCGACTTTGGTAGTGCTGTCCCGCCTCGTCAGGTGGGCAGAAGAACAGAAAATCACGCCAGCCCATGCCTCCTGTTGCTAGCAGGCGCAGAAATGCTCCACGAACATCCTGAGGGCGCGAGGACTGCCGTAGATGGTTGAGCAGCTTCTTCGCCTCGTCCCGCTGGGAGGAGACCAGTGTCTCCCCCACCTGCTCGATGCGTTGCACGAGGGGATGCGCCTGCTGCTCTGTAGCCGGTTCGATGGGCAAAGCCTCAAACGTCTCACCGCTCTGCAGCGCATACAACGCACCGAGCAGGTAGTCGCGCGTCTGCCTTGCTATCCCGAGAGCGCCGGGAGGAGCGAGCGC
Organism: bacterium; assembly: GCA_025054895.1. Lineage (GTDB taxonomy): Bacteria > Armatimonadota > HRBIN16 > HRBIN16 > HRBIN16 > HRBIN16. The sequence goes on from JANWYZ010000004.1 coordinate 438, forward strand.
TTGCAACTCCTGACGGTTCATCCAGCCGTCCCTTACCATGCGGAGCAGGACGCTAAACACCTCCTGGTCGCTTGCTAGTCGGAGCGCGTTCAGCACCTTCTCCCCGTCCTCGCTCGCGAACACGCGCTGGGCGACATCCTGTATCGTCTGCACGTAACGCGCACTCATCCCTAATACCTCCCTCGCATAGAGCTGATGAAAATCCCATCCCCCACTTAGCTGCCTCTCCTCGTACTGGAGGCAGTGCTCTATGATAGGCTGGGCGGAGAGCATGTTGCCCGCCACCTTCATACCCCTCGAGCCTCGCAAAACCTCCTCCTCGAAACGCCTGCGCGCATAGGGTTGTAGCGCGTTCAGGAAGACGAGAAGCTGATGAGGGATAGGGATACGCTGGAGAAACTGCCCTCGCAGGTCGTTGGAAAACAGGAACACACTCACTGGGCTTTGTACCCTCTCCAGAGTCGTAGCGTGCTGCTGCGCTACCTCATTCAATAGGGAAACGATAGCGCCGTTTTCGCCCGGACACGCCCAGTTGCCCAGAAAACGCAGCGGCTCGCCCGCAGCGACCAGACGCTCTAAGTGAGGCAGAGTATAGTCTCTGACGATGGTAGTGGATAGCGTCGCCTCAGGTGTATGCACAAACCAGAGGCGTCCCCCCTCTGTCTTGGTCTGCATCACTGAGAAGGGCAGGAACTGCACCGCCAGCGCACAAAAGGCGCAGATGGGATGTCCCCCTGTATGCATCGGATGAAAATTCAGAAGGATCTCCGACCCCATTAGCGGGAAGCGGTCAATGCCCACATGCAGCAAGGCAGGGCGACCGCAGGCGAAGCAGAGAGAATCCGCGTTTTGGGACTCTGCAGTGAGCAGCCACAGCAGATTCTCTACTCGCTCTCGGTACTTTTCCCGCTTCTTTTCTGGAGTAGGGAAGCTGGCTTGGGGCAACGGCGAGTTGGGAAACAACATGCTCATCGTGCTCGTGGCGAACACTTTGTACGGTTCCCTGCGAACGAAAGCACTGTCACTGAGCAGGACACGATACAGCGTCTCGACTGCCCGATGGACAGCATCCATGTCCAGCTGCTCGGGAGCGTCTACCCCCGAGGCGGCACACATGGCAGCGATGCCTGCGTCCACAAAAGGATTTCCAGTAAAACTTCTCATGATAGCTCCCCCTCCTTCCTCTTCGGCGTGTACACGCTCACGCATCCGAACCCCTGCGAGTTCTTGCTGCCCAAGCCAGCGTCCAGCGCCATGCGGAACAGCGGTTCGGGTAGGTACGCCTCATAAATCCCGCTCCAGCCCTTGATGACCGTACCTTTGTACAGGGCGATGTGCTGGTTGCGCGTGTTGACACGATGCGGCTTGACGTATGCCCCCTTTGCTGACACCTCACTGCCATGAAAGACACGCCACTTGCGCTGCAGGTTGCACACAATTTGCTCCGAAAATTCAGGTTCGGAGGGCGAGTAGTAATACGTTTTGCGTTTGCCGTCGGCGCGGTGGAGCGTGCTATACACCGTGATGGGCGATAGCGCCTGAAGCAACACGGGGCACTGGTACGGTTCCTCTGCCGCCACCTCCACCGATGTCAGGCGCACCTGATTTTCCCCCAGATACACCTCTCTAACGTCCATCACATGTAACGCCAGCGACTCCAGAAAGCCTATCTCCGGCGAAGCCACAATCAGCGAGAACTCATTGGGAAAAAGGATGTGTCCGTCGCGCACCGTCGAGTTGCCCATCAGACGCGAAAAAACGAACATCTTGAGATGCCTGTTGCCCTCTGTAAAACCTTCGTCGTGCAGAGAGGTCGCCAGCTGAGGAGCAAGATGTCGGTAGATGAAACCCTGGATGACCTGATTATAGTGTACAGGCAGGATACAGACATCCTCTACTGGAGCAAAACTGAGACGTAGACGCATCGTGTCTCCACCTCGCCATGGTGGTCAGCGCCCCGCGCAGGGGTGTATCTTTTCTCTACGCACTGTACTGCAATAGTTCCTGCAGCGTGCGGCTCATACCTCTGTGTCTGGCTCGATTCTGACTGCTTTGGCGAGGTGGTGGTCGATAGCGATTTGCGTATAGCCGATTTGTAGCACGTAGGCGGGGAAACGTTGTATCACTTTCACATGAACGCCTGGCACGACCCCCAGAGCCAGCAACTTCCGCGCTGCAAGATGGTCGTGCAGGCGCACTTCGCGCACTGTACCTGCTTCGCCCACATGCAACGCCGTCAAAGGCAAGGTCCCGTCGGCTGACTCGTCAGGATGTTCGTGTTGGCGATGTCGCGAGCGCACGTTCGCTACCTCTTGCGTGTTGCCGCTTCAACCTCGCGCCGTGCTCTCCACCGACGCAACCACTGTACAATGGCGGGTTCTTGAGGCTGTTCGTAGCCACAACGAGGACACTTGGTCAGGTGGCATCCGCCAAACAGCCCGCATCCCTGACACACCACAGCGGCTTCGTGCTGCTCGTATGTGTAACCGCAAAAGGCGCACTTCATAGCTCCACTCCTGACAACCGCAGTATCAGACTCATCACTGTTCCGACGGCGATAGCAAAGGGGAAGATAATGGCGGAAATGGTTAGAGCGGTTTTCAGCCCGCGCTCTTTTTTCATCATCAGGAACTGTGCGATGCAGGGCAGGAATAGCGTGAGCGTAACGGCGGTTACCAGCAGCTGTTGTCCATTCAGCACGCCGTTCTCCTGCAAATGGTATAACCCCGCCGCGCCATAATCGCGCCGGAAGAAACCGAACAAGAAAGCAGAAGCCGTCGCATCGGGCAAGCCCATCAGGCGTACCACAGGGGTTAGTGCGTGCAGGGCGAGGTCAAACAACCCCGTTATTTGCCCAAGCCATATTACCACGCTGGCGAGGATGAAAAGCGGAAATACTTCGCGGAAATACCAGTGCATGCGAGCATAGGTCTTGGTCAGCACGTTAGACAGGATTGGCAAGCGCATGGGAGGGATTTCGATGTGGAAGGTGGCTGGCGTTCCGGGAAGCACCTTCGCCGTAAGCCAGCCAATGAGCAAGAAAACACTTATCAACGTCAACGCCCATATCAACAGCGCTCCCGGGTGCGACGCCAGCAACGCCATAATCACGCCCAGCTGCGCTGAGCAAGGGATAGCCAGCGCAAGCAGGAAAGTAGCGATGAGCCGTTCGCGCGGCGTTTCCAGGATGCGCGTGACCATTGTAGCCATCGTGTCGCAGCCAAAGCCCAGCACCATCGGGATTACCGCCCGCCCGTTCAGCCCAATCTTCTTGAACAGGCGATCGATTAACATCGCCAGTCGGGGGAAGTAGCCGCTGTCTTCCAGAATCGAGAACATCAGGAAGAACGTGCCCACGATGGGCAGGATCAGTGCTACCGCGTAGGTAACGCCCAGAGTGAAGATGCCGTACTCGCCAACGAACAGCTCTTGCACCGGCGTAAAGGGAATCAGCCGTTTGACCCACAACGTGACAAAGGGGTTGATGTAAGTGCCGAACAGTCCGTTTTCTAACCAGTCTACCAGCGTACCACCCCCGAACACGCCCACGAACTGGTACAACCCATAGTAGAGCACAAGCAACAGGATGGGGATTCCGGTCAAGGGTTGCATACACACTCTGCCCACCCACTCGGCGATCCCGCTACCCGTTTTGAGCGGATGGCGTACCACCTCCTGGGCGATGGCTTGTGCCTGTCTCTGCCGGTGGGCGAGGATTACCATGCCAAGCGGCTCGCGATAATGCGCTTGCGCCCTGTGAATGTGCTCAGCAATGAGGGCAAAACGCTCTTCGCCTTCACGTCGGCGCACCGTGCCTTCGATCTCTTCGTCGTGCTGCAGCAGCAACAGGGCGATAGCGCGTCGGCTAAGGGTATACCCATCGCTCAGTAAGTCTTCTATGGCGCGAACCGCCTCTTCAATCGGCGGAGGATAGGTCGCGATTCTGTCTAGCGGAGAGATATTCGCTGACAATGTTTTTCAACTCCTCAACGCCTCGTCCTGAAATCAGTGAGGCAGGAATCACCGGAATGCCCAACCGCTTTGCCAGAGCGCGATGGTCGATATACAGATGCAAGCGATCCGCTTCGTCCATCATGTTCAGTAGCAAAACAACCGGTAGACCTGCTTCCAGTAGCTGCAAAGTGAGCGACAGCATCCGGTTCAGGTTTTTGGCATCCACTACGTGTATAACCACATCGGGCTGTTCGCGAAGCAGTAATGCGCGTGCTACGCGCTCCTCTTCGGTAATGGGGGACAGGGAGTACATGCCGGGCGTATCGATCACCTCACAGACGGTTTCACCGATACGAGCTTGCCCTCGTGCAACCTCTACTGTTGTGCCCGGGTAATTCGACACCACCACGTACCTGCCTGTGAGACGGTTGAACAAGACGCTTTTGCCCACGTTGGGGCTGCCCACCAGCACCACACGAGCGGTAACATTGGATGAATCGTCAGAGTGTGTGCGGCTCATGTCTGTTCCTTGACCCATACATAACGCGCTACTTCTGGTCCCACAGTGTGTTGGGTACCGTCTACGTTAATCTGGATTAAGCCGTCGAACGGCGTTCTGCAGACCACCTCGACCTGTGCGCCCGGTACCAGCTGTAGTTGCTCGATATATTGCAAAAACTCGCGCCGCTCGTCAGTGATTTTTATCACCAACAGTTCTTTGCCTGCCTCCGCCTCGCTAAGACGATGAGAACCGTCGTCTACGGTCGCGTCGATAGGGTTACCGTGTGGGCAAGTGGTTGGATGCCCCAGCGCTTCGGCGATCTTCTCTGCGATGTCTGGAGCGATGTAGTGCTCCAGCTTGCAGGCAAAGTCGTGTACATCGTTCCAGGGCAGTCCAATAATATCGGTTAGCAGGCGCTCGGTCAAACGGTGGATACGCAGTAGCTGATGGGCGAGGTTTTCGCCTTCGCTGGTCAGGATGATGCCACGATAGGGGGTGTGCTCTACCAGCCCCATCTCGGCAAGGCGCTTGAGCATGATACTGGCGGAAGCGGGCGAGACGCCCATATACTGCGCCACTTCGTTAGTAGCCACTCGCCCGACCTCTTGTTGCAGGCGGTAGATGCCCTCGATGTATTCCTGCACGGTTTCATTCACTTGCCCCTCCCGCATCGCGCTGGGACGACATACCTCGGGCACACGTAGCTGGATTTCGCCTCGACCGCGCATTGATAATATTCCTTTCAACTTATTGGGATTGGATTTTTGACCTCATCTAAATTATGCCTGAAATATAGATAAAAATCAAGACGGGGCTGCGTGTACAAGCTCCCTGTATGCTGTTCGGGTGTACAGGAAGCGATACTCCGTGCATTAAACGCGCTGGCACGGGCGCGGCGCCCGTGCCACGCTAAGATGTTGAGGAACCTCCCCTGGACCTAGAAAGGCGGTGAGGGGGGTGGCACGCGAATCTCGGCGGAGACTGTCTCATTGCCTCCCCGGTCCACCGCCTTCACCTGCAGGCGAACGATGCTGGCGGGTAAGGTCGCCTGATACTGCTCAGTGCCGGCAACCTGCTGCATAGCAACCGGAGTGGGAGTAGGGTCTAATCCTACCGCCAGAACGGTCACCGACGCCACACCCGTCCCCACGTCGAACGCCTGCACCTGCACCAGCACACGGTTGGTTACTGCCTCACGGGTGACCGTGGGCGTGCCAAGAACAGGCGGGGTGGGGTCAAAAGGCAATCCTTTTTCCGCACCGCCACAGCCTGCCAGCAGCGCCGCCGCCAACCATCCCAGTGCGGTCAAAGCGGCCATTGCTCGTTTCATCGCGCCACCTCCTCTCACCGCGTTAAGGTAATGGGTACCGTACTGCGGACTACCTGCCCATCTGCACCGACTGCCTTGATTTCCACCATATAGCTACCAGCAGGCAGGGCGACTCCGTTCGCATCACGCCCATCCCATGTGATTTGCTGAATACCCGCCGACCGCGAGGCATTGCCCATCAAACGCCGCACCGGCTTGCCTGCGGAGAGGATGTTCGCCTCCACCTGTGCGCTGGCGCTCAGGTTAAACGAGATGGTATAGCGTCCGCCGGTGCTTCGCCCTCCGCTCACCCGCACCTGCGACAGGCGCAGCAAGCCACCTTGCGGAGCCATCTCGATGCGGAACCGGTACACACCGCCCTGTCGGTTTACCGCGAAGGTGTGCGAGCTCGTGGTGCGCAGGAAGCAGCGCTCGCCTGTTTGCAGGTCTACCAGCACCGGGTTTACTGTGCGAGGAGCTTGATGCACGCCCTGCCAGTAGAGGGTAGCAGCCCCACCGTTGCCTGCGGGTGCCTGTACCTCCACCTCCCATGTTGCGCTGGTTCGGCTTTCCGCACGTACGTCCACTGCCAGTGGCTGTCCGTTCTGCATCAAAACCACCCTCGGCACGGGGGTAGCAGTGGGCGGGTCAGGCGGTAAACCGATGGCGATATGCTCGTTGGCGTTTGCACCGAACACCGCTTCCGCGCTGCCCGCGCCGGACTGAACTACCAGACGTATTGACCACGCCTTTGCGTTGTCCGACGTAGCGCGTGTGGTATTCGGAATAACGCCGTCGGACGGCTTCAGCAGCAGTTCGCACTCCTGGTGCGCGTAGACCCAGTAGCCTCGCCACGGCTCGAGGGTGCTTACCGCGCCGGGTATCTGCAGCGGGTCATACACCAGCACGTAACGACCCGTCGTTGGGTTCGCGCCGTCCTGCAACCAGCCCCACGCATGGTCTTCTATCCATCCCCTTTGTCGCGCCTGACGCAGGGTCACTTCCTCGCCTTGTCGACGCACCTTGATTGCACTTACATCCCATGCGATGGGCTCGGCGGAGGTGCTGGCGATAAAGTTCCAACCGCGTCTCAGCGCAATCGGGAAGGAGACAGGCAGCTCGTTGCCAGCGACGCTCAAGGAGGCAGGCTGTGTTGCGCTATACCAGTAGCCGACGCCGATGAGCAGGGTGTCGCCAGCATCCACATACGACTGTGTGTTTGCATCCCAGACCTTCATGGGCACTGTGGCAACACCAAGCGCGCTCCTGCTGGCGTCTGGCAGCGCAAGATTCACCGCGAACGTGCCAACGCCTACCAACCTGGCTGGCACTCTGGCGGATACCTTGAAGGAGCGAAAGCCTGCGCTGCTCCACTGCTGACCGTCGCTGGCGTAAGCCTCCAGCTGGTAGGTTCCTGCACTGAGTGGGTTGCTCGCAGGCACGCGGAAAACCGCCTCCTCGTTGTTGGCGTAGCTGGACTTGCTCCAGCCAGAGGAACTTACTGTCTGGTCGTATACTGCTACCTGCTGTCCGCCTCTGGAGAGAATCAGCTTGTAGCGCAAACCATCCGACAGGTCGGCGTCGGTAGAGCGCAGGCGGATTTCCGGTGTGGACGAAGTAACCGCCCCCGCGGCGGGGGTAATCACCAGAGGCGCTTCAGGTGCCTGGTCTACGGTAAAGCTGCGCTCCCAGCTGCCGTTGCCCCACTGTCTGCCGTCGGTTGCGAACGCCTGCCACTGGTACGCGCCCGTCGCCAGCGAGGCGCTTGCGGGTACGGTGAACTCTGCCTCTTCGCCGCTGGCGTAACTGGGCTTGCTCCAGCCAGTAGTGTCGGCGGTCTGGTCGAAGGTAGCCACTACCTGCCCTGCCCGCTTCACCACGATCCTGTACTGCAAGGTGTCGCCATTGGCGTCGGTGGCACGCAGGCGGAAAGTGGGCGTATGCGGCACGAAGCTGTTGCCCGCTGGCTCCAGCAGGTCTGGCGCGGATGGCGCGGAGTTTACGATAATCGTGCGGCTCTCACTGCCGCTGCTCCATTGTTTGCCGTCGTACACGAACGCCTGCCATGCATAGGTACCGGGGTTCAACGCGCGGGTAGCGGGCACGGTCAGTGTGGCGTCCTCGTTGCTGGAGTAACCGGGTTTGCTCCAGCCAGTGGCGTCTACCGTCTGGTCGAAAGTGGCTATCGTCGCAGCGCCGCGCGTGAAGACAATTTTGTATTTCAGCGTATCGGAGGCGTCGGCGTCGGTAGCGCGCACCGTCAGCGCTGGCGTGCCCAGCACGATAGCGTTCGTGGCGGGGCTGACAAGAACGGGCGCGTTGGGCATTCGGTTAACCGTCATCCTGCGTCTGTCGCTACCGTCGCTCCACCTGATGCCGTCGTATGCGAACGCCTGCCAGTATAACACGCCCGTTGGCAGAGCACGGGATGCGGGCACGGTCAGCACCGCCTCTTCACCGCTGGCGTAGTCGGGCTTGCTCCAGCCAGTAGTGTCGGTGGTCTGGTCGAACACCTCTATCTGCTGGTCGCCCTGATAGATGACCACCTTATACTTCATCCTCGCGCCGGGAGAAGAGGTTGCCTTCATGCGGAAGGTCGGTATCGGCGAGACGACAGCGTTCGCCTGTGGTTGTAGCAACACCGGCACGGGCGAGATGAATTCGTACACCGCGGTGAGAGTGTAATCCGCGTTCATGGTGAGAGTGATAGAGCGGTTGGTCGAGAAGTCCACTCCGTTGCGCACCCACTTGATGAACACGTTATCGTTGGGGGCGGTTGCTGGCGCGGTCAGCGTGACCTGCGTGCCGCCATCGTATACACGCTTAAAGGGTGTAGAACCGTCACCCTGCGCGTTGATGTCGTTTGGCGATACGGCGATAGCCACTCCGCTATCCGGGTCAGACGAGTTGACCTGCAGGGTATACGTCACCGCGCCGGTGACAATCATCGAGTACGCCTGCCTGCCAGCCGGGCGCAGAATGCCTTTGTGTGTGACGGTAATGGTGTATACGCCCGCCTGGGGGTTAGGCACCATCACCTGCTCCACATTATCCACGACGTTATCGCCTGTGGTAGCCGCAGCGGCAGGGTTCGCCGGATTGAGCACCCAGGGCAGATAGGTGGTTGTGCCATTGGTCACACGCAGGTCCAGGTCGTTTACCAGCATCCGGTCTGGCGGATCGAGCGATACTGGCGGCGGCGTGCCCGGCGGGTCTGTCCACACGATAGTCACCTTCAACGGCTGGCTGCCGTCGGAAATGACGCGAACGGTGTGCGTCTCGCCGTTACGCAGGGTGCGCTCCTGAATCGCATAGGGGTTCCTGGCGCTCTCCGAGATAACCTGCGCGGCAGTTCTGGCGTTGAGCAGCCCCCAACCGAACATATAGTCGGGACCGGGGGCGGGCCCGCACTCATCAGCGGTGTGGATAGCCAGCGCCTTGAGGGTTGCAGAGCGCATGTTCGTGCCGCCATGGGTCTGCCGATAGTGCTGGATCAGCAGCCCCAGCGCGCCCGCGATGCTTGGCGAAGCCATCGATGTGCCCTCATACGTATCGTAACCACCGATGACGGTGGAGAACACCCCGACGCCAATGCCTACCAGGTCCGGCTTGATGCGTCCGTCGTCAGTAGGTCCCCAGCTGCTGAAATCGCTCATGCGCACGCTGCCGGGGCCGGAGTAGCCGCCGGGCACAGGGTGCACCGCCCCCACAACCAGGGCGTTCTTGCTGGTTGCCATACCGGGCATACTGTCGAAACCCGCGGCGCCTCCATCTACATCGTGAACGTCGTTATATTGTCTGCCGTCGATGTGGTAATGCTGCACGGGTTGGGAAGCAGGTCCCTCTCCGCGGTCGTTGCCACACGCGCGCACAATCAGGTAGTAAGGGGCATTGTAAGCCAGTTCGTCCCATTCGCGTGCCCAATCATCGTAGAAGCCAAACTTCCAGTCCTCTCGCTGGCTGATAGTGGTATCGCCCATCCAGAGGAAATCCCAGACCCAGCCTACCACTGCGCCATAGGAGTGGTTAGACACCAGCAACCCGGCGCGAGCGGAATCTGCCATCTCGGCGGTATCGTTGTCCCAGTCCCAGCTGTCCAGAGTAGCGGCGAAGGACATCCCCTTGGCTTGCGGGTTGACGCCCGCCGCTGCCATGATGCCGCCAACGTGCGTTGAGTGGTCATCCGCATCCGCGCCGTCGCGAATGCGCAGGCGTCCTCTAAATTCGGGGTGGGTGGGGTCTACCGCGCCGCCGTCCCAAATACCCAGCGTGACGCCCGCGCCTGTGAGGTTTAGTCCTGCGGAACCTCCAGGCCACAGTTCGTCCGCGCTCAGCGAGTCGGCAGCCTCCATTCCATAGGTAATGTAATACACTGGCACCCCGTTGCGCACAGCCATGATTTCGATGACCGCGCCGCTGGGGAGCTTACGGCGCACTGGCAAGCCGCGTTGCCTCGCCCACTCTTCCGCCTGTCGCTTTTCGACAGCAGCTCGCAGGGAAGCGCGCGCCGCCAACGAGGTGAGCGCGGGGATGTTGGTCTCCTCCTGCGCCCTGGCAGGCGGAACAAGCAGCAACGCCCCCCATAGCAACCAGAGAGCACGTGCAAACCACCTGTTTAGTTGCATGTGTGCACTATCCTCCTCTCGCAGTAGCCTGTGGAATGGAAGGGGGTGGGGGAACGGTTACGTCAGGTTAACCTTTGAGTCACCCAAGCAAATATAACAGGTCGCCAAGAGGTTGTCAATAGGCGGCGAGGGTGTTTGGAAAACTGGGGTAGTGGAACGCTATGTAACCCGCTCCGTCGCGACCTGAAGATGTTCTGATGTGGCATGGACATCTTGCCCATGACCCACGCGCAAGGTGCGCGTGCCACACTGGAGGGACACGCTCCGTCGCGACTACCAAAACTAACGGCTCAGACCACTTTTTCGTATACCCTCTCGTGCTCTTGACAACAGCGCTAGCGTAAGGCTATAATACAATTGCAATCGTTTCAGGTGAGGTAACGTGACACCACTTCGGCGAAACAATCTGGACGGTCGGGTATTTGGTATGTGTGGGCGTTGCTGGGGGATGCTGGTGCAACAGGATAAGCACTGGTGCCATCATCGCTTCGGACACGTGATGCGTCGCCGAAAGGTCTAATCGGTCAAACCCGCTGCCGTGTCCGCAGCGGGTTTTTTCGTTACCTTTAAGCAGGAAGGGATCGATGTTGGAGGCGGACAGACAGGTTCTGGTACTGAACAACGACTACGAACCTTTGAATGTATGCAACGTGCGGCGCGCGCTTGTGCTTGTGCTGTTGGGAAAAGCGGAAGTGCTGCACGCCGACGGAATTCGTCTGCATACGGTGGACAAGGTGATCCAGGTGCCTTCAGTGGTGAAGCTACGCTACCACGTGAAGCGCCCGTTGCCTGAGCTCAAGCTCACCCGGCGTACCATCTTCGCCCGGGATGACTACACCTGCCAGTACTGCGGCTACCGGGGCAAAGACCTGACGGTAGACCATGTCATACCGCGTCGGTTGGGCGGTAGCGACGACTGGGAGAACCTGGTCACCTGCTGCCGCAAGTGCAATCTGAAGAAGGGCGACAAGCCGTTGCACCAGACAGGGATGACCTTGCTGAGGCAGCCGCGTCGACCGCGCTATGTGCCCTACATCAGCCTCAGCAAGTACATCGAAGGCGCCAAAAACGAGGTGTGGAGGCTATACCTGCCGTTCTTCAGCGACGTTGCCCCCGTACAGGACTGACCTTCGCGCCAAGAGGTCAGTCCCTGTCCTCCCGCTCACCAGTTGGATAACCCCGGAAGTTGCAGCTTGCGCCCCTGCAGGGCGAGGCGGCCTCTGAGCCGTTTGCCTCCCAGACCTTACCAGTCGTCGCGTTCGGGCAGGTCGGCATAGACGGGGGTGGAGAGGTATCTTTCTCCCGTGCTGGGCACAATGACCACAATCAGCTTACCTTCGTTCTCGGCGCGTTTTGCCACCTGCACCGCCGCGTGTACCGCCGCGCCAGAGGAGATGCCAGCGAATATCCCCTCTTCTCGCGCCAGTCGGCGCGTCATGACAAAAGCGTCCTCGTTCTCCACAGGGATAATTTCGTCGATCAGCTCCACGCGCAGGATGTCCGGGATGAATCCCGCACCGATGCCCTGGATAGGGTGGGGGCCACGCGGTTTGCCCGATAGCACCGCCGACGCCGCCGGCTCCACTGCAATCGCCCGGAAAGAGGGTTTTCGCGCTTTAATCACCTCTGCCACGCCGGTGATGGTTCCCCCGGTACCCACCCCCGCTACCAGAATATCCACCTGTCCCTCTGTATCGCGCCAGATTTCCTCGGCGGTAGTGCGACGGTGGATATCGGGATTAGCGGGGTTCTTGAACTGCTGTGGCATGAAGTAGCGGTCAGGGTCCGAGGCGATAATCTCCTCCGCCTTGCGTATCGCGCCGGGCATTCCCTCTGAGCCGGGCGTCAGCACCAGCTTCGCGCCCAGCGCGCGCAACAGAGTGCGTCGTTCCACCGACATCGTCTCAGGCATGACCAGCAAACACTTATAGCCTTTCGCCGCGCATACAAACGCCAGCGCGATGCCCGTGTTGCCGGAGGTGGGCTCGATGATGATGGTATTGGGTTTGAGCCGTCCCTCTCGCTCGGCGGCTTCAATCATCGCCACGCCGATGCGGTCTTTGACACTGGAAAGCGGGTTGAAGTACTCTAACTTGGCAGCAACCACCGCCCTTGCCCCATTGGTAACGCGGTTCAGGCGTACCAGAGGGGTATTGCCAATCAATTTGGTAACGTCTTCCGCAATGCGCATCGATCGCTCCCTTCTACAGGTATGGTGCAATACTTTGTGCCTGATCCAGCAGATGTTTCTGGTCGAGCAGGTTTTGGATGGTGGTGGAATCCAGTAATCGCCAAATCGCTTCAGAAGTGCGCTGCTGGAAATCACGGATACACTGGATGGTCGTGGTGCTTGTACCGTCCTTCCTCAGAGCCTCCGATGGCTCGAAGGACCTGTTTCCAGAGAAGGCGCGTAGCACGTCGCCCACGGTAATGTGTGCGGCGGGCTTTGCCAGTTCGTAGCCGCCTCCGACGCCGCGAATACTGCGTACCAGCCCCGCTCGCTTCAGCACTGCCAGTATCTGGTCCAGGTAAGGACCGGGTATCAGTTCTGCTTCAGCAATGTCCCGGCTTTGCGCAGGCAAGCCTGGCGGTTGCTGCGCCAGATAGAGGATACTACGCAGAGCGTACTCCATTTTCGCGCTGAACAGGGGCATCTTTCAATTCCTGACTTTTTTGATTAGTCAATGTGTATTTTAACACATCCGTTGCTGATTGTCAAGGGCGTTGCGTACATGATATAATTCGGGCGGTAACGGGAAGGAGGTGCGAACAGATGGCTGGACATTCCAAGTGGCACAACATCCGCCTGCGCAAAGGTAAACAAGACGCCGAGCGAGGTCAGTTGTTTACCCGCCTGGCGCGTGAAATCATCGTCGCGGCGCGGGAAGGCGGCGGCAACCCCGATGCGAACCCCCGTTTGCGCATGGCGATCCAAAAAGCACGCGACGCCCACATGCCTCAGGAAAATATCAAACGGGCTATCCAGCGCGGCACGGGCGAAATAGCTGGAGCCGCCTATGAAGAGGTGGTTTACGAAGGTTACGCGCCCGGAGGCGTGGCGGTAATGGTAGAGTGCCTGACCGACAACCGCAACCGCACCGTTTCGGAAGTGCGCGCCGCCTTCTCCAAATGTGGCGGTAGCCTGGGCGAGTCGGGTTGCGTTGCCTGGATGTTCAAGCCGCGAGGGCTGATACGCATCCCCAAGAGCGCAGGCGATGAGGAGACGGTGCTGGCGGCTGCGCTGGAAGCAGGCGCGGATGACATGAATACAGAGGAAGAGTTCTACGAGGTGTACACCGAACCTGAAGAGCTGCACCGCGTGCGCGAGGCGATGGAGCAGGCTGGACTACCTGTTGAAAACGCGGAGATCACGATGTTGCCCACGACCACCGTACACGTGGAGGGAAAAGAGGCGCAGCAGGTGCTTCGCCTGATGGACATGCTGGACGGACTGGACGATGTGCAGCAGGTATACGCGAACTTCGACATCGCCGAAGAGGAGATAGAAAGCGCGGTGCGCTAGGAGCTTTCTTGCAATGGTTGTCCGGCATGCGATATGGTGGCTAATGCTGTGTGCGGTTCTTACAGCATCCGCGCGAGCGCAACCATTCGCGCTGGACGTGGTGCCAGGATTCGACGGCGTATGCCCGGGCGCAGGGTGCTACCCGGTCACAGTACTCGTTGATGGACAGCGCCCCAATGCCCCTCCGGCGGTGGGTGATCTGGAAGTCACAGCCACCTCATGGGACGGTTCTGTACAGGCGCGAAAACTGATTACCCTGCCGGGCGGCGTGGTATCTCAGGCGGTGAGTTTTCTATTATGCTCGCCTGACGAGCCGTATGAGGTCAAAGCGCGTTTGATTCTGCGAGGACGAGTGCTGGCGGTCAGCAAGCCCGTCTCGGTAACGATGGCGCAGTGGTATCCTTTACTGGTAGGTTTGGGTACAGAAACATCTGCGATTGCCTTGCTACCCCAGCGGTCTCTGGGTGTTGTTAGCACAGAGGGAATGGTGCTACCTGCTGAGGGAAGGAGCCAGCTGACGCCTCCTCCTTCCTTCCCGCAGCCCGGCGCAGATAACCGGCGCCTCTTCCTCGGCAGAACGCGCAACAGCTTGCCCCCCGAAAGCGCGCTGGCGTACCGCGGGGTCGCAGCGGTGTCACTGGATGACCGAGCGTGGGACACCCTCACCGAACGGCAACAGCTAGCCCTGATAGGCTATGTGCTATCGGGCGGGCTGCTGGTGGTGCATGGAGTGGACATCAACCGTCTGCAATCGCTGATGCCTTCGGGGCTGCTGCCGGTGCAGCCGCTTGCACTGTCTCGTGTTCCCGCTGGGGCGATGGCAGGTTGGGTCCCCTCGCTGGGCAGGATATCGGAACCGGTGGATGTGGTTCGTGCGCGTCCGCTCGGCGGGGCGAAAACGCTGCTGGGCTATGGAGATACGCCGCTTGTAGTGGTCGCGTCGAAGGGGTTGGGGCAGGTGGTCTTTCTGGCGTTCGACCCCAGCCAGCCTCCTTTCACCAGCAACGAGGCAGCGCACTCCTTGTGGAAAAACCTGTTGAGGCTGCGGACTGGACATTTTTCCGCGCCGCCCCTGGTGTTTGCTGAAAGTATCTTTCTCGCGAGAAGCCCCTCTCTGGCTGACGGCGCAGGTTTCTATTCGGAGATCGTAGGCGCACTGATAAACGCCGTATCGACAAAGCCGGTACCTGTAAACTGGCTGGTGACTTACCTGGGGGTGTATATTTTAGTGTTGATCCCGTTGAACTATATGGTACTGCGCAGGCTGGATCGATTGCACCTGTCGTGGTTTACACTGCCTGTGCTGGCAGTGTTCACTTCTGCTGCAGGTTACCTCATGGCTTCTCGGGTGCAGACGAGCTCGCACCAGGTGCGCCAGTGGACGGCATTGTATGTCGCTTCCGGTTCGCCCCATGCTATTGTGGAAAGCGACTGGGTACTGTACAGCGCACGCACGCAGCGTTATCGCCTGCAGGCAAAGGTGGATGGTATTATCCTGGAGAACTCGCCCAGTGAGGTGCAGGCTCGACGCGTGGCGGAGATCCCGCAGGAAGAGCCGGCAGACTTGCGC
Organism: bacterium; assembly: GCA_025054895.1. Lineage (GTDB taxonomy): Bacteria > Armatimonadota > HRBIN16 > HRBIN16 > HRBIN16 > HRBIN16. The sequence continues at coordinate 15,921 of JANWYZ010000004.1, forward strand.
AACGTGCCCATACCGCTGTGGTCAGCACGTACCTTCCACCTGAGCGGTATGCTGAACATGCCGGGCACGGTGAACATTTCTGCATGGCGTGAAGGCAGCGCGTTGCATCTGAAGGTGTCCAATAACACCCCGTATACGTTGAAAAAGATTAGTCTGGTTGTTGCGCCCGGCATCGTGCCGCTCGACGGAACCTGCTTGCCCAAAAGCCAAATAACCCTCACGGTGGAACCTGGCGCACGGTTATCCATTCCCCCTTCACCAGAACCGCCTTACCCCTACGGCTACTCCCCTCATCTGGACAGCACAGTCAGCGCCCAGAACTGGCACGAGCAAGCGAGAAGTGAATGGTTTGGTCTGGTGTGGACACGTATACGCGATTGGGCAAATGGTCGCTCGCCAGGCGCATCCCCGGGAAGACCTGCGCAGGGCATCCAGCACCCCACTAACCTTTCGCAGGGCGTTTTGGTTGCAGAGGTGGAGGGTTTGCCGCAAGTGGTGGAGATTACTCCGTTGTCCTTCGCATCCAGTCAGAGCTTTACTGTGCTGGCAGTACACTTCGACGTGCGTGGAGGGAAACGGTGATCGACTGGCGTGAAAACCCTGTGATTCGGCGGGAGCTGCTGTTTCGCCTGCGTCCTCAGCCCTCATATCGCCTGATAATGGTGATAACGGTGGTACTGGTGTTCATCGCCGTCGCCTTACTCTACTGGGTGGCTTTAGAAAGCATTCGTGACTATGATTCATATCGGAGTCTGGTTGCCCTGACGCTGGTGATACAGACGCTGATCGTTGTCGGGGGGGCGCCAGCTGCGACTGCTAACGCCGTCTCTCGCGAGCGTGAACAGCGCACATGGGACCTCCTTTCTATCACCCTACTCAAACCGTATGAAGTGGTGCTGGGCAAGCTGATAGGGAGGGTCATACCTTTACTGTTGCCACTGCTGCTGGGAGCGCCGATGATGTTGCTCAGCGCAATCTCTAACCCGGGGATGTTACCGGCGATAGTGTTGGGGACGTTGTGCGTAGTGGTCACTCTGGTGTTCTATAGTGCGGCGGGGCTGGCTGCCTCCTGCTATAGCCGTAAAACTGTCACTGCCACTGCGCTGGCGTACCTGTTTGCAGGAGGATGGGTGTTCGGTACATTGATCTTGTGGGGATTAACAGGGCTGCTATTCCCCGGTGTAGGTTCCAGAGAGGCTACCTTCTGGCTGGCGGTAAACCCCTTTGCAGTGATCGAACCTATCATGGTCAAATACACCCCCACCGCGTACTCCTACCCCATCAACGATACGTTGTACGTGCTTAGCCCCTGGACCTTGCTGGTGGTATATGCTGGTCTTACCGTGTTCTTACTATGGGTGCTCATCAGCACCTATCGTCACTGGGCGTATAGGTAGTAAGGCAGGAGAGGATTGGAGCAGCCGCCTCTTTCGCTCTGCCTCGCAGGAGAAGTGACCGTGTTGCCTTCTCCCATCGGCAGGACAAGCGAGCAACCGCTCCTCTCCTCTGCCAGCGTCAGGCGTTGTTGCTGTTGTCGCCGCCTTCTTGCTGTTCCTCAGAGCTGCGTGCGCGTCGCTTGAAAGGGCGGCGCAGTACAATTTGCTTGTAGTCCAGTCCTGCTGCTTGTAGAGCCTTATCCCATGACTCGAAGCGGCGTCGCGCCGCGGTGATGAGGGGAATATCGATCTCTTCCACGTGTTTGGCGTTCAGAGGCTCACCCTGCTCGTACAGCTCGCGCACCCGCTGGATGATGGTCTCCTCATCCCACTGATGGTAGCGACGTACTTCCTGATAATCGATGCCTGCGGCTTCTACCGCCTTGCGCCACGAGCCGAAATGCTTCGGCTTGGTCGCTGCTGCTGCTAACTGTGGGTCCAGATTGGTGCTCACATTGCGCCACGAAAGGTCTTCTCCCTGCTCGTGTAGCTCGCGGATGCGCTCGATAATGCGCTGGCGGTTCCAGCTGCGATACTTGCGTACCTTGTCGTAGTCGACACCTGCAGCCCTCACCGCCTCGCGCCAGCTGCCGTAGTAGCGCATCGCGGCTCGCATGAGCGGTAAATGGTGAATCACCACATTGGAGTAAGAAAGGTCCACCCCATCCTCTGCCAGTTTTCGAATGTCCTCAGCGATGCTCTCTTTGGTCCAGCGCTTGGATGTCATCAATTTGTCCTACCCCCGTCACATGTTTTGAGAAGTGGATAGATGCTCGTTCATAGCCGAAAAAGAAGCGACGTTCCTGGAGGAAACGCCGCCTCACGACGACCAGCCTGCCCGTTCGCTAAAGCGAACTTGCGGTACTCGTTGCGCTTTTCACTCATTACAATACAACATCTTGTACTATTTTGCAAGAGGTTAGCAGCGTGTTTGGAGAGAAAACATCAACTGCTCCGACCTGTTTTATCATCCTGTGGAGCGAAGGAGTGGCGCCGAATGTTTGTCCGATATGCCCTTTGTTGTGTGTTCACTGCCTTTTCTCTACTGTTTGCAGAGGCGCAAACCAGAGTGGAACACACCGCTGAAGGATGGCAGGTAGAAAATACAGCTATTCGCCTGAAAGTGCTGCCTGATGCAGGCAAGGTTCTGGTGCTGGACAAGCGATGCAACTACCTCTGGCAATCGCCGCATGACGCGACAATCGCCATACGCAACGTGCAAACATTGCCCGACGGGGTGCTATTTGAGACGGACCTGCTCCTGAACGAGGGCAAGAGAGGCGTGCTTCGGGTTGCCATGCAAGTGCCTGCCAAAGCTGCCGAGGTCCACGTTACTGCCGAAGCGCTACAACCTGAGGCTGCATTCACAGCGACGCCGTTTCTTCCTCCACTGATTCTGGATACACCTCGCGGGGCGCTGGCGGTCGCCGACTATGCGAACGGTCAACTTTACTCTCTGGATATGAACCCCTTTCCCGCCCGATGGAGATGGATAAACCGGCTGGACCTGCCGCTGATAGGGGTAGTGGATACAGAGAAGGGCTTTGGATACGCCCTGATTGTGGAGACATCCGACGACGCGGTGATGGAGTGTAAAACCTACCGTGTCGGCGAGCGCGAGCTGGCAGCGCCCCAAATCATCTGGTGGGCGCAAAAAGGTAAGTTCGGCTATCCGCGCCGGCTCATCTACCATTTCGTGGCGCAGGGCGGTTACGTGGCGATTGCCAAAGCCTACCGCGCTTACGCTAAACAGCACGGATTGCTGGTCACACTACGCGAGAAGGCAAAGCGCAACCCTAACCTGCACAGGCTGTTCGGCGCGGCGGACGTGTGGGGCGTATGGGGTGTGGACTATGCACAGTTCGTACGGGAAGCCAAACTGCTTGGGGTGGACAAATTGATTCTGCACGGTACAGCCTCTCCGCAGGCGATGCAACAAGCGGTGCAGGCGGGCTACCTGACCAGTGAATACGACAACTACACCGATATCCAGCCTGCAGAGAACGAGGAGAAGATAGACTCCACGCACGACCTTCTGCCCGATAGTGCGGTGCTGAGAGCGGACAGTGAACGCATGACCGCATGGCGCACGATGGAAGGGGTGCAGTTTATGAAGCGCTGTCCCGCACTGTGGGTGCGCACCGCCCGGAAGGTCATCCCTCCTGTGCTACAACAGCGCCCCTTCCTCGCCCGCTTTATCGATGTGACCACCGCTGAGGGGCTGTACGAGTGCTACGACCCCAAGCATCCGCTTACCCACAGCCAGAAGCGGGAATGCGGTCAGGAGCTGCTCGCGTACGTGCGCTCGCTGGGGTTGGTGGTCGGCGGTGAGCACGGGATATGGTGGGGAGTGCCCTATCTGGACTATATCGAGGGCATGATGAGTGGGGGACGCTATTCGTGGCCAGCAGGACATCTCATTCGCCCTGAGAGCAAGGAGCAGCGTTTCACCGACCCATGGGGCAGCCAGCTGCCGCCCTGGAGCGAATATGAAAAGTGGGGCATCGGACATCGGCATCGCATTCCGCTATGGGAGCTGGTGTTTCATGATTGCGTGGTGTCTACCTGGTACTGGGGCGACTCGTCTGATTGGCTATTGCAAGCTGCGCCGGAGGTCACCGACAAGAAAGACCTGTTCAACATCCTGTACGGCACTATCCCGTTGATGTGGCTGGACCCGCAGGGAGCGTGGAACAGCGACAGGCAGCGGTTCATCCGCACCTACCGACTCACCAGCCAGCTGCACGAGGCGGTTGCCTTACAGGAGATGCTCAGCCACGAATTCTTGACGCCTGACCGCGCGGTACAGCGCACCCGCTTCGCCGATGGCACGGTGTGCGTGGTCAATTTTGGCGAACAGCCTTATACGCTGAAGGTACGTAACCGTACCATCGTCTTACCCGCAAACGGCTTCTGGGTCAAAGGACCGCGCATCGAGCAAAGCCGCGTGCTGGTGAACGGAGAAACGGTGACCACTGTGCGTGCGGACGGCTACTTTTTCCGCGAGGCCTCCTCCGAATGGGTGTTCCTGCGGCGAATGGATAATGAACATGTGCGCGTGGAAGCCTTCTCTAAACGCAACAGGGTGCGGTTTAACTTGCGTGATGTGGTGAAACAATGGGACAGACGCACACTGCTCGTTTACAGCGTCTCTCCGCAGGATGGGAGGCGGGAAACGCAGACGCCTTATGGGTGGCAGGGTGACGGGCAAATCGAGCTGGCTGCCGGCACGGATTGGCGCAACAAAAGATTCTACGACGTCCTTTGGGGTAAACACACGCGCCGCCCCGACGTGGCGTTGAATCTGCAGGTATTAACCTCTAATCCAGTGCAGGGCAAGCCGATAGCGGTAAAACTGACGGTGCGCAACAGGGGTTTCGCTTCTGCCGCCAGCATACGACTGGCTATCTACGCTGATGAGCAAAAGCCTGCATGTCGGCTCTGGCAGGGCGAAACATCTCTGAACCCCCGCGCCGAGCGGACGCTGAGTCTCTATCTCGACTCCTCACGTCTGGACGGCAACCGCATCTTGATTGCCGGAGCGACGCTGGGGAAAGGGATACAGGAGATTACGGGGGGAGGCAATATCGCCCGTACTTCGGTACACGTACAGCGCGATTTGAGCCGATGGGATACCCGCATGGTGCTGCGTGTGGAAGCAGGCAAACTGGATAGAGAAGATGAGATAGTGATTGTGCCTGTGCAGGCAGCGCTGTTTGCTGCTGAGACAGTGCGCGCCTACCTGTTGAACGGCTCAGGGGAGAGGGTAAAAGAGATACCTGCCCAATGCGACCGTATTGATGGACACACGGAAGTTGCCTTTGTGATTCCGGGCAGGATGCCGTCAGGGAGTGTGCAGCGCGTAGCGATTTACGGGATGCGTCGCACAGGCGCGGCGTTGCCTCCCAGAGCACCGCATCTCTGGTTCGCCGAGCAGCCTGTTGTGCTACGTGAAACCTACACCTTACAGCTGCGTGACGGCGTGCCACGTAACCTCGCCACAGCCAATCCCGAGGTGTATCGCCGCCTTATTGCCAGCGGGCAGACGCTCTCGCCATCCGGCGAACCATTCATCAGCCAGCTGGTGTTCTCCTCCGGAAGGACTGGTTGGGTAGAGGAAGAGGGCGTAAAGCCTGCCCGCGTGGAGTTGCTTGCGCACGGACCGGTGCGCACCATCGTTCAGGTATCTCGTGAACTGCGCGGCGGAGTCACCTATACCAAACGCTACGCCTTCTACCCGCAGTTCTTCGACGTGCAGATAGATGCCAGCACCAGCGAAGCCACTTACAGCCGCGCCTTCTACGCACAGCCGGGCAACTACGAGGACAACGGCGGGGTGAAAGCACAGGTGGACGGCAAAGGAGAAGCTGAAGGCGTGATGGGTGCCACGAGAGAACCGCGCTGGTATGCGGTGTATACACCCCGCTGGGCGCACGCCTGCCTTGCGCTGACACCGGTGGATGGTATTGTTTACTGGGATAGCTCAGCAATGGGCGGTATCGGTTTTAACACCGCGCGCACTCAGGGAGTGCGTTTTCGTTATGTGATACTGCCCGGAGCGGAGAGTGGCTTGTTTGCCGAGCAGTGGTATCGGCGGGCAGTGGAGCCAGTGAAAGCGAGCCTCTATTAGCGTTAACGAACACAAAGCGCTCTGTTACACAGCGAATATGTGCGTCCGTTCCGTAGGGGCAAGGCGCAAATATCTGGGAGCCGGGTCACTCCTTTTTGCGAGCCCGTCGCTTAGCGTCCAGCAGCCTGCCGATTTGCTCGCTGGAAGTGGATGGTTGAGGCGTAGGGGCATGGGAGGTGGTTGACTCGGTAGAATCTGTGGTTTGTTCTGTGGTAGGCAAGGACGCGACGGTAGACGCATATTTTTCCCGCAGACGCTCTTTGCGCTGAAGCAGCCGCGAGGTAGCCGAAGCGTGGGCGGGCGCTTCCCTTTTCAGGTGCAAACGGGCTAACGTACGCGCCCATGCCTGCTGCCATTCAGGCAGTGCGTCCGTCTGCCACACGATGCGCCTGAGCGCGATGTCTACCGGCAGCAGGAAGAGCACCACGAACAGCAGAGGAATACTTGCTTCGGAGGGCACTCGCACCGGGGCACGCTGGCTACCGAAAATGTCTTGCGGCGAGGGTTGTTGTCTGCCTCCGGTGACGCGGGCGATTTGTTCCAGCAGTGCCTTGTTGCTCTTCAGGTCTCGGTACTCCGGTGAGTAAGCGACGGTGTCTGTGCCCACACTGATACCTACTGTGCCATCAGGACGACGATACTGGACGGCAACCACGTACGTGCCATAGTTTCTTGCATCGAAGGAGGCTTCGTAGCGGGTAGCGCCCGTTTGCGAAAGCACCAGTGGTACCGCCTGACCAGTCGGCGATATCAGCCTGGCGCTTAGCGAGCGCCAGGCGGTCTCTTCACCAGCGGGCTGTCGCAGAAGGTCTACACTGACATACCCCTTTCCGCCCGAGATGCTCACCTGCGTACGCAAATCCTCAGCGGGCAGGCTGCGCAGGATAGTGCGCAAGGTGCGCGCGGCGAAAGCGGGAAACTCTGTCCACCGCACCCACTGCGCACACCATTTCGCTCGCCCGTCCGACGTGAAAGCCATACTGCGCCCAACACCGTACTGCCATACGGCGAAGATTGGGTCATCTTTATGCGAAAGTAATCCAATCTGCGCTCCCGGCTTGGCAGTGGTGGTATTATAACCAAGCAACGGCGGCGAACCATCCCAGTTCAAGCCCGACACGATTTCATCGCCGGTGTAGCGCACGTAAAACGGCTCTTCGATGTATTGCGCTTTACTGGCTATCACCGCCTCTTTGGTGAAGATTTGGGGCAGGTTCGCCATGCGGTCGGTGAAGTAGTAGCGCCCGCCGCCTGCCTTCGCCAGCTGTTGCAGAAAAGCTTCATCCTTGCCGCGCCCAAAGCAGACAACGGTCACGGTGATGCCCGCCTGGCGCAGCTTTGCTGCGAGCGGTATCGCTCCTTCCGTATCGTCGCAGTCATCACCGTCCGCCAGTACAATCATGTGCTTCAGCTTGGCTCGGCTGAGCTGCATCAGCTTTGCCCCGGCCTCCATGCCTGGACGCACGTAGATACCACCCCCACCCGGCTGGAAGGCGGCGATGGCTCGTAGAATCTCTTCTCTTTTCTCGCCCACCCGCCACATCGGCACGACCGCGCGGCAGTCGGAGCCAGCAGCGATAACGCCCACTTCATCCTGCGCGGTAAGGAAACGCACTACTGTCGCCGCGGCGCGGTTTGCCAGCTCCATCTTGGTGGTTCCACCTTCTGGCATCGCCATACTGCCCGAATCGTCTACTACCAGCACGATACCTACACTGGGGAAGGTGTGGTATTTACGCACGTCCATCGATACCGGCAACGCCTCTTCCACCGGCGTCTCAAAGTACCCGCCCGCCCCGAAGCTATTCTCGCCCCCTATCATTCCCAGTCCGATGCCCATCTCGCGCGTGGCGATTTGCAGAGCACGCATGGTGGGAATGCCCAGCTCATAGGCAGGCACGTTGTGCAGGATCACTGCATCATACGCCTGCAGTTGCGCCGGCTGTGTTTTCATCCCCTGCGGGTTCACCACGTCCACGCGGATACGTTGCGACTGTGCAGCCGTGGAAAGCGGCGTGGGCTTGCCGCTAGCGGTCACATACAACACACGGGGCGTGCCCTGCACACGCACGTAACCTGCGCCGCGGTTGTTCTGGGGGTAGGTGTCTATCGAAGCCATCATAGACACCTGATAGCGGTACTGCCCCGCGGCGTCTTCGCGATGCGTCAGGCGTACCAGATTCTTGCCACGCTTTAACGTTACTGTCTGCGCCTTCACGGGCTGTCCGTCACGCAGCAGAGTCACCTCTGCCGACTGTTCGTGGGTGGACTGTATCCACATGCGTACGTCAAACGGCTCGCCTTCCTTCACCAGCGTGGGAGCCTGTACTCGTTCCACCAGCGCTTCAGTGCGCACCTCGCGTGCGAAGGGAACCACATGCACCTTGACTCCCCGGCTGGCGGCTTGCAACGCCTGAGACAGGGTGTCGCCCGTGTTGGCGTTGCCGTCGGAGAAGAGCACCACTTGCTTGCCCACGCTTTCCGGGAAGGCGGCAAGGGCAAGGCTGATGGCGCGTCCGATGTCGGTCATGTCGGGCGAACTGCTGGCGGGGATTCGGCTCACGTCAAGACGCGCGCTCAGGGGCGTCACCACTTGCGGGTCGCCGCCGAAGACGATGATCCCTGCCATGTCGTCTTCGCGCATATTGCGCACGGCGTTTCGGATGAACTGTAAAGCGGTCTCCCGTTGCTGCGGTTCCACACTGGCGCTGCCGTCCACTACAAAAAACACCGCTTGGGCCGTGGTGGTGCGCACCCAGCGGATTCCTGCCAGCGCGAAGATGATGAGGGTTACCAGCAAGAGGCGCAGCCACAGCGACGCCTGCTTTTGCCAGCGAGGCAACGCTGCCAGGCTGTGTCGGTGCAACCACCAGAAGGCAGGCAACACCGCCAGTAAGAGCAACATCCAGGGGCGTGCAAACTCTACAGGCATACCAGTCACCGCAGAGCGCGTTCACATTCCTGCCTCAGGTCGTCCAGAGCACGCTGCCGCTCAGCAGGTCGTTTCAGCGACCACAACATCACCGTGTTCTCCCGGGCGGCGCGGTCGGCGTCCAGAATCTGCAGGGCGCGTGAATACAGATCACGCACCTCGTCCGCCGGCTTACCTTGCAATCTGGCGATTCGCGCCAGTCCTGCGTAGGCGAAAGCATAATCCACCTCAGGCAGCTCGGGTACCGCACGCACCCGATTGTATACGCTCTTCTCTATCTCCAGCATTCGCTGGTATACTGCCTCTGCTTCTTGTAGTTTACCCTGTTGCTCTAACGTTTTGCCCAGTTCCGCCATGACGCGCAGGGCGTGAGGGTCCAGCTGCAGCGCGCGCCGGTAGGCGCCGGCGGCTTGCGCCGGTTCGCCCAGCACATCCCGATACAGATTGCCCAGGTGATACCATGTTTTGGAGTACGGCGTCAGCTCCGCAGAGCGAAGTAGTGTTTTCCGAGCCTCTTCGGCGCGCGGGAGGTCGCCCGCTCGCGCCATACCCAGATACAGCATCCCCACGCTCAGGTAGTGGTCGCCGTTAAAAGGCTCCCAGTGCAGAGCGCGTTGGTAACCTTCTTCGTCGGGGATGCCCTGCGACAGGTTCCAGTTAGCGCCGTTCGCGCTGAGCGCACCGCCCATGCGCAGGGTCAACACCGCCAGGGCAACGGCTAACAGGACGACATGGGCGAGATAAACACGATGCCTCTGCCCCCCCTGTTCCCCCGCCTTTGGGAAAGGGGCGAACGAGAGCATCAGCCCGACCACCGCCCAGAAGGTGAACAGGCAGGCGAAAATAGACCAGTCGGAGTCTATCAGGTTGCGCGCGATCCCTGCGGCAATCGCGCCTGCCAGCCCCGCGCGGAGCACGCGAGCGTCGTACAGCGGGCTAAAGCCCGCACTACCAGCGTCATTTCTGGCGTGCGCTTCGGCGCGCGTTACTCTCCACGCTAGCACGCCCAGCGTGCCCAACAGCAAAGCGAGAGCAGGTACGCCTGCTTCCGCGCCCAGTTGCAAGTACGAGTTATGCGCCAATCGGGTGAAGCCAACGTAGGCATAGCGCGGGTAGGCGATTTCGTAAGTGCCTAAGCCCGTGCCCAGCAGGGGATGCGCCTGCACCATACGGAGCGTGCCGCGCCATGTCCACAGGCGAAAGCCTCCGGAATACTCCCCTTCCTGCACTGTTTGCGCCGCCGTCACGCGCGCAGTGAGCGACCGCGCGGCGAAGAACGCCGTTGCCAGCACCATCAGGCACACGACGCCGAACAACAAGGCGCGCTGGCGATTCCACGAGCGGTTGAACGCCATCCATCCTGCTGTCACCATCAATGCGAGCAGCGCGCTCGCCGTGCCAAAGCGCGAACCGGTCAGCAGTATCGCCGTCATCTGCATCCACGCGCCAAAGCCCAGCAACCAGCGCAACTCCCCCCCGCCAGAGGGGGAGGAATTGTGGGAGCGTGCTGCACCAGCCATCGCCATTGCCAACGTGACAGGCATGGTGAGACACAGGTATCCCGCCAGAAAATTGGGGTTGAAAAAGGTTCCGAACACACGCCAGTTAGGAACAATGCGCGCGTTCTCGGCGTACTCGCGCATGGCGAAAGCGGCAGCGACGGTACCGGCGATAGCAAGGGCGAAGCCGACCGTCCACCCATCCTGCCCACGTCGCAACGAAAACAACCACGCACTGACTACAGCTACCACCCACCAGCTCCACGCCACCACCGTACCCCAGCGGTACATCGACACCACGACCGATGCCAGCATCCATAGCAACAACAGCGTCGCCAGCACGCGCGCCACGTGTGGAATGTGGTTATCGCCAACGGAACGTTGTCTCCATTCCCATATCAAGGCGACACAGGCGAGCAGGGCAACTAACCAGATGGCGAGCGGCAACAATGTTCCAGTAGTGAACAGAGCAGCCACCACCCCGCGCAGGGAGGGCTCTACTGGTTCACCGCCCAGTTCCAGCCGACCGGTGGTCAGCGGCGCCAGCACTACCGCTACACCGAGCAGCCACGTGGAGAGCGCAGTTCGCGGTCGCAAAGGTTGTAGGGAATCGGTAGGCTTCTTGGTCAAAAGCCGTTTCTTCATGTGTTTTGGGTTCACCAGCGAGGGATGAGGCTCCTGCCAAACCGTTTATTCTGAAGTCTCATAACCGCTCGCGGTTTCACGAGCAGTTGCTGTCACTTCTTGTCTCCTGTAGACTCTGTCCTCATACTGGCAAACTCTTCCAGCGTCAGCATCCGAATGGAGTCGCCGCCGAAGAGGTTGCCCTCGCTGAGAAGCTGCCTGGCGTATGCAGCATACTGCGGGTCTTTCTCCACAAGGAAATAGAATCTTCCGGTTTGCAACGCAGCGATACCGACGGTTCCACGTCCGGCGAAAGGGTCAAACACCAGATCGCCGCGGTAGGAGTACAGCTCGATGATTCGCGTCGCCAACTCTACAGGAAACACTGCCGGGTGTACCGGGTCCGCAGAGGGTGCAATCCGCCAGACATTGGTCTTCTCGTAGTCGCCCAGTACCTTGCTGGCTTCCACGGTTTCGGGATCATACTGACGCATATTCCAGTCGATCAGCTTATCCGTGTGCTTCCGGTACACGATGACGTACTCTACCACAGAGTTTGCTTTATAGCCTAAAGGCTTGCGATGTTGATAAAAGCCACCGTTGCGGTTCTTCGCGCTGGGTTCCGGCTTTACCCAGATGATGTCATCGATAAAATCGAAGCCAACCCTGGTGATCAAGGGATGGATATCGAAAGGTATCAGATAGCGCGTGCTCGAGTGCTGTCGGCTCATGCGCGGTACCAGCACCGGCGACGTGTTCAGCACGAAAAACCGCCCCTCCTTAGTGATGCGGTGTACCTCAGTGAATACACGAACCAAAAACTGCAGGTATTCGTCGTAGCTGCGGTAGATAGTGTAGTCTCGCGCGTTGTAGTAAGGAGGCGAGGTAAAAGTGAGGTGTATCGACTCATCGGGTACATGGCGCAACACGTCCAGCACGTCAGCGTTTACCAGCACATTGTGCAACCACGCGGGGCTGTATCTGTGCTCTCGGCTAACTTGCCGGGAAGCGGGGCTCCTGTCCAACTCTGAACCGATTGCCTTGCGTATCAGCTCGTTCGGATGGTGGCGTAGCTCCTGCAGACGGGTGAGTACATCGGCATCCTGGCGAAAGCACAAAAGTCCTCTAATCGCCTGCAGCACCACTTTCGGGTCCACATCCTGTAAGAAGTGGAGCAGGTGAGGAATTGCCGATGGGTGGCGCAATCGCCCAACCGCCGAAACAAACTCGCGGCGGGCCATCGTGTTCGGCTCTTTCCCGGCGCATTCCACCAGGAAGGCGAGCAACGCAGGGTTCTCCAGCTTGGCGAGATTCTTCGCTGCAGCGGCGCGCACTTTGGGGTTAGGATGCTGCGCCAGCTGCATCAGCGGAGCAGGGTCGGTATCCGCAGGAAGCTTTCCCAACCGTTCCAGCTGCTCCACAATCGCGCTACTATCCACACTGTGAACTAACTCCGGCGGGAGTGCGCTCATGAAACGCTCGCCTCCGACAAGTAGCTCGTTCCTATCGCGGGTTATGCTCTGTTGTGACCCCGTACAACAGTATACCGCCTCCGACAAAGCAGGGCAACCTGCTATCCTCCGTCCATTTTTCCAACAATACCCCCTTCAGTCATCGGGCGGGGATCCAAAAGCTGGTCGAGCTGCTCGGCGGTGAGGTCGGTCATTTCGAGGGCTACCTCTTTGAGCGAACGCCCTTCCGTGTAGGCACGCTTCGCAATCTGCGCCGCCATGTCGTAGCCAATGACGGGGTTCAGGGCAGTAACCAGGATGGGGTTTTTGCCCACCGATTCGGCGATGCGCTCGCGATTGACCGTGAAACCGGCTACTACTTTGTCCGCAAAGAGGCGAGCCGCGTTGCCTAAAATGGTGATAGATTGCAGCAGGTTGTGCGCAATCAGCGGCAGCATCACGTTTAGCTGGAAATTGCCGCGTTCGTTGCCGATGGACACCGCAAGGTCGTTGCCCATTACCTGGGCGCATACCATCATCACCGCCTCGCAGATGACCGGGTTTACCTTGCCGGGCATGATACTACTGCCGGGTTGTAAAGCGGGCAGCACAACCTCACCGAGCCCTGCAATGGGACCGCTGTTCATCCAGCGCAGGTCATTAGCGATCTTCATCAGCGCGGTGGCGGTCGCTTTGAGATGACCACTGAGTTCGGTAGCAGTGTCCATTGCCGATTGTGCGGCAAAGTGGTTGTCGCTCTCGACGAAAGGTATACCAGTGCGCTCAGCCAGCTTCTTTGCCACACGCGAGGCAAACTGCGGGTGGGCGTTGATGCCCGTTCCGACGGCTGTACCGCCTATTGCCAGCTTCGCCAGACGAGGCAAACAGCTTTCGATACGCTCGATGCTTTGCGTCACCTGATACGCCCATCCACCAATCTCCTGGCTCATGCGTACAGGCATGGCATCCATCAGGTGCGTTCTGCCCGTTTTCACCACATCGTCCAGCTCAGCAGCGCGTGCGAGCAGCGCTTCCTGCAGACGGCGCAGAGCGGGAAGTAGAACCTCCTGCACCTCCAGATACGCGCTTACATGGATGGCTGTAGGTATCACGTCGTTGGAGGATTGTCCCATGTTCACGTGGTCGTTGGGATGTACCAGCTTGCTGCCGATTTCGCCGCCCAGAATCTGTGTGGCGCGATTGGCGATGACCTCATTGGCGTTCATGTTGGTAGAGGTGCCGGAGCCGGTCTGGAAGATGTCGAGGGGAAAATGGTCGTCCCACCTGCCTTCAGCGACCTCTTCCGCCGCCTGATAGATGGCTCTTGCCTTCTGTTCGTCTAGAAGACCCAGCTCGCTATTCACCGCTGCTGCTGCACCCTTAATCAACCCCAGCGCACGGATCAAAGCGCGCGCAAAGCGAATGCCGCTAACAGGGAAGTTCTCCACGGCGCGCTGGGTTTGCGCTCCATACATAGCATCAGCAGGCACGCGCACTTCGCCCAGCGAGTCGCGCTCGATGCGGTAGTGATCCATCACAATCGTACCTCCTCTTGTCCACAAAGCAACTGCGTATCATTGTTTCAGTACGCAAAGATGCTTACCTGCCCCCTCAGCACCGTGCCAGCAGGAAGCTCATCGATCGGTATCACCACAAAAGAGGAACGCTCTGGCAGATGCAGTCTTCGTCCCGAGATAAACAGCGAATCCTCCACCACAAAGCCGTTAATGACGTAAAAATAGAGATGACAGTCACGGGCGGCCTGGTCTATCTCCAGGGTAACCGCGTTGCTGTAAGTGGTCACCTGACGACCGTCCCGAGTAGTGTAGGTGGCGGAAGCCTGCAACTGGATTGTCTGTGGGGGCAGAGGATTCTGCAGGGTGAAGCGCACCGTTTGGGTAGTACCCGCAGGATACCTGCCGCGCAAGCCTTGAATAGAGAGCCTCACCGGGAACTCGTTGCCAGACTCTGCCCAAGCCCGGAGCAGCGCATCGGCAGACACCGGCGCCATCAGCCACGCAAACCATATTACGCCTGTGAGCAGGCACAGAGCACCCTTTCGCATAAACAACCTCCACGTTTGGAAGAATACACATCAACCGCAAAATGGTCGAAGCCAGCGGCTTCATCTTCGGTTAGGAAGTATTTCTACCAAAAAGCAACATAGACCTTTTGGATGCGCGTGTGAATGCTCTCCTGGCGTGTGGACTGGCTTCGCTTGACATCCAGCAAAAGTCGGCATATAATAACATCGTGAGTTTGTTTGCTGCAACTCACCCTTTTCCAACACGATACCACATCGTTGAGAACACAGGAGGACAGGAGGCAGCGATGCATTTGATAAAAGAGGCGTGGCGCCGCAGGCTCGCTTTGCTGGCGTCCGCGCTGTTTGCGTTGCTAGCCGTCTCACGAGCGCATGCCGCTGAAGCCATCGAACTTCCCCCATTCGGTCCTACTGAACGCACAGTGCTATGGGTGGTGCTGCTGTTTGCATTGCTGGCAGTGGGGTTTGGCTTTTGGCTGCGCGCGTGGACGTTGAAACAGAGTCCGGGCAACGAGAAGATGCAAGAGGTCGGGCGTGCTATTCAGGATGGCGCGTACGCCTACCTGAAACGGCAAGCCAAGACCATGATCTGGTTCGTGCTGCTGATTACGGCGGGGTTGTGGCTACTATACACCCCCGTCTACGCGGATAAACCCATTCTCGCTGTCGGCGTGGCGATAGCGTTCTTCATGGGCGTCGCCGCGTCTTACTTTGCTGGTGTGGTGGGCATGGACATGGCGGTGAAGGGCAACATGCGCACCGCCAATCAGGCGCTCACCACCTTCAAGGGCGCGCTGGAGACCGCCTTCCGTGCAGGAGCGGTATCCGGAATGGCGACCGTCGGCTTGGGGCTGCTGGGCGCAATCGTCATCTTCCTGCTATTCAAGGAAGATGCGATGAAAGTGCTGGTAGGCTTTGGGTTTGGCGGTAGTCTTGCTGCGCTCTTTATGCGCGTGGGAGGCGGCATCTACACCAAAGCCGCCGACGTGGGCGCTGACCTGGTGGGTAAAGTAGAGGCTGGCATCCCTGAGGACGACCCACGTAACCCGGCTACCATCGCCGACAATGTGGGCGACAACGTGGGCGACTGCGCGGGGATGGCGGCAGATGTTTTCGAGTCGTACGAGGTCACCCTCGTGGCGGCGATTATTCTGGGCGCAGCCACCGCCAGCGTGCTGACCGGCGCGGCGGTGCTGAAGCTCATCGTGTACGCCTTGCTGGTGCGTGCGGTGGGCGTTATCGCCTCCATCATCGGCGTGCTGGGCGTGCGCGGAGCCGACCGCGAAGACCTCGACCCGATGCGCCCCATCAATGTGGGCTTCAACATCTCATGGTGGGTGGCGCTGGCAGGGTTTGCGATAGTCAGTTACTTCCTGATGAACGACATCACCCTGAAGCCGGAGCACGGCGGACGGCAGGTGGAGTGGTGGCGGTTCTTCCTCGCCAACGCCGCTGGTCTGGTGATGGCGTTATTGATCGAACGCCTCACCGAGTACTTCACCTCCACCGAGAAGAAGCCCGTTACCGAAATCGCCTATTCGTCCAAGACCGGCCCTGCCACGATGATTATCGAGGGCTTTGCTACCGGTCTGGAGAGCAGCGTGTGGGCGGTAGGCGCTATCGTCATCGCGCTGTTGACGCCGTTGTTCATCTTCCCGCCCTCCGAGTTCGGTGGAGCGATACTCTCCTTCTACGGCATCGCCTTGACCGGTCTGGGCTTGCTTGCCACCACGGGCTTTATCCTGGCGATGGACACCTTCGGACCCATCTCCGACAATGCGAACGGCATCTTCGAGATGTCGGGGGCGTTGAAGGAGCAGAAGGCGGAGCCGGGCAAGCTGAGCGGCGATCGTATCGTACACCGCCTCGACTCGGTGGGCAACACCACGAAGGCGTTGACCAAAGGCTTCGCCATTGCCACCGCGGTTGTGGCGGCGACGGCGCTGTTCCACTCCTTCGTGGAGGACGCCCGGTTATACGATGAAGCCTTAACCCAGCGCGGGCTGCAGCTGGGTCTGCCGCTGGACGTACCAGAAATCTTCATCGGCTTGCTGATTGGCGGCGCGGCTCCGTTCCTGTTCTCGGCGTTCTCCATCAAGGCGGTAGGTCGCGCTGCGTTCCAGCTGATCGAAGAGGTA
>JANWYZ010000050.1 GCA_025054895.1 bacterium
GTCGCGACCTGAAGATGTTCGTAGCATGGGCGTCTCGCCCATGAACCACGCGCAGGATGCGCGTGCCACTGGAGGGTCGCGCTCCGTCGCGACCGCTTGAAACCTGACGGCTCGGCAGGAGCCTCGCCCTCCACCCTCCTTGTCATTCTTCGCCTTCGGCTCAGCATGACAGGGGAAGAACGAGATGCTTTGCTAACGCTCAGCAAGGCGCACACTGCTTAGACCTGCTTCTTAGCCAACGCGCTCCTTTAGCCAGCGGTAACACCTGGCGTAACCGACCCCGTCGGCCGCTTCGGGACCCTCATACTCCGCACAGTAGACTCCGTTGTAGCCGGCACGTTTCAAACAGTCCAGAGCGTAGTGCAGGTCTATCTCGCCGTCGCCCAGAGCAGCGCCGCGATATTGTGCGAAGCTACCGAAGCCATCCTTGAAGTGCGTGTGCTTCGCATACGGAGCCATCAGCTCGTAGATGCGTTTGCACACTTGCAGGTCATGCCCGTACCAGCGGTAGTTCATGGTATCCAGATTGATGCCGATGAGTGGATGGTTGAGCCTCTGTAGCAACAGGTACAGGATAGTGTAATCGTTGGTGATGTATCCATGGTTATCGATAGCGAGCGCGACGCCCATCTCGTCGACGAAATCCAGACATCGGCGGAAGCACTCTGTAAGCGCGTCCAGCCACTTCTGGCGAAGTACGCTCTCTTTGGGCGCGCCGCCCTCACTGCGCACTACCGCCTCTTCATGCAGGATGCGCGTCAGCCTGCAGATTCGTCTCATGCGCTCCACTTGATAGCGGATAGCGTCCTCATCGGTTTGCAGGAAATCGTTGCCTGCCGCCAGAGCGGATACCTTCAGCCCGTACGACTCGACTATCCTGCGCACACGCTCGGCGTTATCCTCAGGGTTGTCGACGTCGGGTGTCCATACATCGCCGATTTGCAGTTCCACATACTGGTAACCGGTCTCCGCCGCGAACCGCAGGAATTGTTCAAACGAAAAGCCGGGCCAGTTATAATGAATCACGCCGATTTTCGCCATCTGTTTTTCTCCTCCTGAGCGTAGTCTACTGCTTTGCCTCGACGCCCTGCGCCTCCTGTTTGCGCTGCTCGAACATCTTCTTGTAATCTTCCAGCGAGATATAGCGCGAGGGGTCCTTGAACTTCGTCCTGTCCAGCACCACGATATCCAGCCCTGAGTTCACAAACCCCTTCTCATCCGCTTGCGGGATACCCTTGCCCTGCGCCAGATTGTACAACATCTCCACGCTCTTCGCGCCCCAGTCGAACACCTTCTGCCCAATACACACCTGTACGTAGCCCTTCTCAATCCACGTCCACGGATTGCCCTCCAGAGGGTCTACTGCAACCACTTTGGTAACGCCCGGCTTAATGCCGTTCAGTCCGGTCTTGGTGAACAGTGGCCATCCGCCTACCATCGCCCAGCCGGCAAGGTCGGGATGTTGTTGCATCACACTGTTGATGAGCGATTCGGCGCGGGTGGCGTCGTCGTTGCAGTACACGGTGGTCACGATGCGGATGTCAGGATAGGCTTTGAGAGCATCCTGTACGCCCTGAACGCGCATGGTCAGGTTCTGCGCTCCTTGCACCCCCGACAGGATGGCTACTTTGCCCTTCCCCTCGATAATCTTTGCCAGTTCCTCGCCGAGCGTCTTTCCCGCCTCGTAGTCATCCATTCCGAAGAACGCCTGGCGCTTGCTCTTTGGTGAATCGCTATCCCACGTGACAACAGGGATACCCTGTTCCACCGCTTTGTCTATCACGCGACGCATGATTTCGGCGTTCACGCAGGAAACAGCGATGCCATCCACCTTCTGACGCACGTAGGTTTCGAAGATTTGCGCTTGCTTGGCTTCGTCGTTGGTTTCGGGCGCGTTCCAGTAGACTTCTACATTGCCCAGCTTGGCGGCTGCGCCCAGCGCGCCCATTTTGGCGTAGTTGAACACCGGATTATCCAGCTGCTTGGGGATGATGGCAAACCGGAAGGTTCGCTGTGGCGCGTCGCCCTGTGAAGCGGAGGGTGGAGTAGCGTCTTTACGCGAGCACCCTGCCAGAGCGACAAGCAAAATCAACCCGAGCCAGCCCAGTTGCAAACGCATGAGTAACGCCTCCCTTCACACCTGAGGTCACGTGCTTACATTTTGCTTTCTGGTCAGAAGCTTCCTGCGCAGTGCTTGGGCTTTCACATTTCCTTAAAGAGGATTTTGCGGCGCAGCTGCAAAATTAAACAGGAAACCGGTTCTACTGCTTGCAATATAGAACAGAGGTGTGTTACAATAACACCACAACCCCAGTAATATTGCGGTAGCGATGCGGCAGGAAGGGGATTGCGCGATATTCGAGTAACACCTGTCTAAAGGGGGGGTTGGATTGTCCCACCAGCCTACAGGAGAGCTGGCAGCGAGCAAGAGTATCGTCGGACAGGTTCCTGCAGAGCAGGTCGAGAAGGTAATTCGCCAGTTGCGCGATGTACTCTCCGCTCGGGTTGTGGTGGACAAGAACGGGGCAATCCAGGAGATTCATGTGCTGGTCTCTTCCAACCGCTCGCCCAAGCAGGTGGTCAGGGATATCGAATCGGCTTTGTTAGCATCTCATGGGATTGTCGTGGATCACCGCAAGATTAGCGTTGCACAGATGCAAGGCGCCTTGTTGCGCTCCATCCGAAACCGTCTCCGCATTGCTGACGTGGAACTCACCGTGAACGGTACAAGGGCGGAAGCCACCGTACATTTGCAACGTGGTTCCGAAACCTTTACCGGACAAGCTGCCGGTCAGGGAAGCCAGTCTAATCAGCTACGCCTTGTTGCCAACGCCACGGTGCGTGCGGTTGAGCAAGCCTGCAATATACCCGACCAGATTGCGGTAGAGGATGTTAACCCCAATGTGATGGTAGCAGGTAGGCAGATTGTAGTCGCCGTGGTGAATATGCTGTCGCAATACGGTGAGGACGTTCTTACCGGCTCAGCACTGGTACGCAACGATTTGAACCGCGCCGTGGTCAACGCGGTGCTGGATGCGCTGAATCGCCGGACCGCGGCACTCCATGACGAGTAGCCTCCTGACAACTGCATACCGCCTGTTGTAGCCAGCAGCGGCGCGCGGGCTGGGATGACACTGAAGCGGAGTGAGTGTCTGTTCGCTTAGCGGCGCGAACGGAACACTTGTGGAGGTCGCTCGTAGTGAAGTACTGGCTTACCATGTTGTTGCTCCTGGTGGTATGGGCTACTACCTACGGCGCGAAGCTGGAGATCTACCCGCCCCCCAAGCCGCCGCCACCACCTTCGGCGAGTTATTGAAACGTGCCCCCGCCCGCCGTCGCTGCTGACCCCAACAGGCCGTGGAATGGCAAAGGAGAACGGTCATGGGGGACATCCCGCCTAAGTGGAGCGAGTTTCTGATGCGCTATTATCATCGCGGCGTCATCCTGATTGCAGCAGGGTTTGTTTTGTCGCTCATGTTCAGCACGCCGCCGGCACAGTGGTTGCCAACGGGGGCATTAGCCATTTTGTTGTTCGCCGTGGTTACCGAGATGCTGCCGGTCTCCCTGCTGCACGGTGGCACTCAAGTAACACTGGGCTTCCCCATCGTATGTACCGTTATCGCCATGTACGGTACAGTACCCGCGATGGCAATAGATAGCCTGCCAACATTGATGGCTGGGGTTTTGCTCAACCGTTCCTACCCCTTACGCCACCGCTTGCGATGGGGAATGTTCAATGCCGCTCAGTCCGCTATCAGCGCAGGAGCCGCTGGGCTGGTATACTACTGCATCAGTAGCAGCGCAGCAGATATACTGACCATACAGACGCTGCTCGCCTTAACTCTGGCGGCGGTGGTCTATCTGGTGATAAACGCCTTGCTGGTGTCGGTAGCTGGCGCGTTGTATAACAGGGAACCGCTGCCGAACATCTGGCAGCGCAGTCTACGCATCGTTTTGCCCACCTACGTTCTGTTAATGCCTCTATCCCTGTTGCTCATCCTGTTACTGCGTGCGTACCACGTGGCAGGCTTTGTGCTGGTAGCTGTGCCCTTCCTCGCGGCGCGAGAGTGCTTCCGTCAACGCATCCAGCAGATACGAAACTACCGCGAGACCATCCGCGCACTGGGCTTGCTGGTGCAACATGCCCATCCTTATACTTCCGGTCACCTGCAACGCGCCAGCCAGATGGCGATTAGCGTAGCAACCCGGCTGGGCGTACCAGCTCGTCATATCGAACTGCTGCCAGAGGCAGCCGCCCTGCACGACCTCGGTAAAGTAGGCATCGACGAAGCGGTGCTGAACAAGCTGACCCCTCTTACCGATGCCGAATGGCAGATGATACGCACCCATCCGTTGAAAGGGGCGGAGGTCGTTAGCGGCATCAAACACATCGAGCCGGTGGCGCTGTGGATTACCCTGCACCATGAGCGACCCGATGGAAAAGGGTATCCGTTTGGGCTGAAGCTGGGCGAAATCCCCATTGAGGCGCATATTATCGCGGTGGTCGATGCTTTCGACGCCATGGTGGGCGATGACGAGAAAGGCGAACAACGCCCGTACCGTAAGCCTAAAACAGTGCCAGAGGCTATTGCAGAACTGCAGAAGGGCGCGGGAACACAGTTCCACCCTGCAGTGGTGGATGCCTTTATCGAAGCGCTGGAAGCAGGGGAGTTTGGCACGCAGCACGCTAAACTTGCAGTGTCGGCAGTGGCGCAGAGGCAGGCAGTGGCATGAACTTCACGATCTTCGTGTATATTGTGGTAATGGGCAGCGTAGCCTTTCTCTGTTACTACGCCCTGCTATGGCTACCAAGGCAAATACGTCGTGATTATCGGGATGGACTGCACGCGCTGGCGCGAGCGGTAGAGATCCGAGAGCATGGCACCACCGGCAGCGCGCGCCTGCGAGCATACTATGCCACACAAATCGCCCAGAGGCTGGGGCTGCCTGCTCGGGTGGTGCGGGATATCGAGTTCGCGTCGCTGCTGCAGGAGATTGGCAAGGTCAGCATCCCTTACGGCATCCTGAATAAAGAAGAACCCCTCACCAGCGACGAGGAAGCAGTATTACAGCTGCACTGCGTACTCGGTCAGAAGATGGTACAACAGGTTCCTTCACTGGAGAGACTGGCAACGTTTATTCGCCACCACCATGAGAACTGGGATGGCAGCGGCTACCCTGATGGATTGCAGGGAGAGGAGATTCCGCTAGCGTCGCGAATCCTGCACATTGTAGGCGACCACGCGGACGCGCTGCGCGGTAAAGACATTGATAACCCCTCTCTGCGCCTGCAGGCGGCGGAACAGATAGAAGCAGGAAGGGGAACCCAGTACGACCCGCAAGTTTTTGAGGTGTTTCAGGCGATTGTCCGCGCGGAAACGTCTCGGCAAGCCAGACTCTCCTATCATGAACGCTACGCCTGAACGTTCCTTCCGGCTGGCGCTGGTAGCTATTCTGGCGTTAGCCTTTGTGCTGCGAGCGTCGGGTATCCGATGGGGAATACCCGACCCTGTACACTACTTCTCCTTCCACCCCGACGAATGGGTGATACTGGGATACACGCTGGGCTTGGACTTCCCGCGCGGACAATTTGACCCCCATTTCTATAACTACGGCACAGTGTATCTGTACCTTCTGCATCTCGCCATCCTCGTTGGTTCTACCTATGGATGGCTTACTCTGCCCAACGACTTCACGCAGTACACCGCTTTCGCCGGGCTTTACCTTACCGGTCGGTGGCTGTCGGTGCTCGCAGGCGTTGTTACTTGCTGGCTGGTGTGGGAGATGGGCAAGCGATTGTGTGGATACAGGTGCGCAGCGGTCGCCGCGTTTTTGCTGGCGATAGTGCCCCTGCACACCCTGCATTGCCATTTCCTCACCACTGATGCTACTGCTGCGCTGTTCACTACCGGTGTGCTGCTCGCCGCACTGAAAGTGTACGAGACGGGCGGAAAACGTGCGCTAATCACAGCCGGCGTGCTGGTAGGGCTGGCTTCCGCGACCCGTTACAACGCGGCATCAGTGCTTGTTGCTCCTCTGCTGGCGCTGTGGCTGCGTGCCAGAGAACGCCATGAACACTGGATGGGAAAAGCCCTGCTTCTGGTGATGGTAAGCGGTGTGGCTTTTCTTTTCTTCTGTCCCGGCGTGTGGATGAACCCGCAGGAGTTCTGGCGCGATTTCGGGTATGAGGCAAAGCACGTGCGTGAGGGGCATGGGCTGGTTTTCGTGAACACTGGATTGGGCTGGGTGTATCACTACTGGACGAACCTGCGCTTCGGTCTGGGACTGCCCTTGTTATTGCTGGCGACGTTCAGTATGCTGATTGCTCCCCTGTCGCGCCGCCCAATGGTTCTCATCCTCTGGGTTTTCGCACTGGTGTACTACCTGTTTCTTGGCTCGTTTGCAGTGCGGTTTGCACGCTATCTGCTGCCTATCCTGCCTCCGCTTCTGGTGCTCACTGCGTGGCTGGTGGCGGAAGGCTGGCGGAACACGCAGCAGGCGGGCAGGGCGGTGGTTGCAGCGATAGCGGGGGGGATTGCGGTTTACACGCTACTCTGGGGTACGGCGGTGGTAGCCGCGTTGTTGCAACCTGACCCCCGTCTGCGTGCGCTGGAGTGGATACGGAGGGAGATACCGCAGGGCGCTCGCATTGGCTTTGCAACTATCCCCTGGT
The DNA here is from genome assembly GCA_025054895.1 of bacterium. GTDB lineage: Bacteria > Armatimonadota > HRBIN16 > HRBIN16 > HRBIN16 > HRBIN16. Next base: position 6,674 of record JANWYZ010000050.1, read on the forward strand.
TTTACACCCCCCCTCTCAGCCCATATTGGGGAGAGCTACAGCCCTCACGCCGGGCGGAACGCGCCCGAGAGGTGCAGCAGTATCGTCTGGTTATACCTCTTGAGGAGTGGGATGTCCACGTGCTTCGGCAGGCGCAGGTGGTGGTGCTCAGCCAGTTCGAGGTAGATGATGCAGTGCGGGTGCGCCATGCGCCTGCACAGGCGTTTCTGGACGAATTGAATCGTTCATTCCGGCGCGCCGCACAGTTTGACACCGCGTTTCACGTGGGCGGCATCCTCTTCGGCAAGCGCGACGTGCCGCACGATATGTTGTATCCGTTTCCGCGTATCGAGGTTTGGAAGCGGCGTTAGGAGGCGTTCGTTGTCTCAACCACGTTCCGATTGGTTATTCCTCACGCTGCGCGGGCTGGTACTGCTGGTGTTAGGCTGGGCGTTCGGTGCATTATACGGGCTCACCAGTCTGGGCTTGCTGGCGGTGTTCTTGCCGGTTAGCACCACATTGCTTGGTTTTTCAGTAGCACGGGCGACGGCGGCTGGCTGGCTGGTTACTCTGTGCGCTTGCGTCGGCGCGCTGATGGTTTTCGCGCAGCATCTTACCCTGCATTTGCTCGTGCTTTACGTGTGGGGGGCTTACCTCTTCGCCGGGCTAGTTGCTAACGCGGTGTTTCCCCGCCGCTGGAGGATACCCCTGCAGATGTACCTGCTTTTGTTCCTGATGGTGATAGGGGCGGGCATGGTGTGGCAAGCCTATCCAACGCTTTCCGAAGGGGTGTTTCGAGCGGTAGATACGCGCATTGCGCCGCTATCGCAAAAAGCGTGGCAGGCAGTGGTCGTTGCCGGGCTACTGGCGGGTACGCTTGGCGGGGTCACGGGTCTGGGCGGGGGGTATGTGATGGTTCCTGCGCTGGTGTTTGCAGGCATAGCGCCGCATGGTGCGCTGTGGCTTTCGCTATGCTGCCATTGGCGATGCTTCTCTCGGTGATGCATACCAGACGCGCTGCGCTTTCGTGGTCACAGGAGGGCTGGTTATCGGCAGGCGGGTTTCTGGGAGGGGTTGCAGGCGCAAGCTGGGCTGTCGGCTTCGGCGCAGGGATGTTGGTACTCTGCTTTGGCGCGGCGTTGACTGTGGTGGCTTTTATCACGTGGAGGAGTTTATCTGTGATGGGGAAAGCCACTTCGCCAGAGGGCGATTGAGCGCGTGCAGCAAGGCGTTCACCGCGGCGCGCTGTGCGTTTTCGCGCACCGGGGCAAAGCCCGAAAACAGCTGATTGCCCGCAGCAGTTTGTGTTTCTACCACAACCATTATCCCATCCATCTTCTCGCCTTTTTCGAGCAGGTCTATGGCGACTTTGGAGACGTGGTATATCTGGATGGCACCAATATTCGGTAACAGCGCAACCAGCGCATCGCGTGCTGCCCGCACCATCAGCTCCTCAGGAGGCTGCTTGGCATCGCCACGTGCCTGGCGCACGGCGCGCGCGTTGCCTATCGCCAGTTCTACGCTGGCTTCCGCGTCCTTGCCTTGAACGATATAGCTGATACCCTTGACTTGCACGCGCGGCTCTGCGCGCTCTTCGGGCTCTACTCCAGGCAAAGGCAGCTGTAACATCGCCAGAGTGCCTTTGCGCTGCTTCATCTGCAGGCATAATCGGCTCGCACGTACAATCAGGTCGTCCACTGTGGCGGCGTAGTGCACCATCTCACGCTCGCGGGTGCGCCGTCCGCCGAAGACGCCGTACGACACGGAGATAATGTCGCGTACCTTGGGCAGCTGTATCTCTTCCACCCGCCGAGCGATGCGAGCGGCGAGCTGCTGGGCTTCGTCAATCATATACAGCGTGGCGACAGCGAACTCGTCGCCGCCATAGCGACACAGTATCGCCAAATCGGGGTCCAGCTCTCGCTCTATGGTGCGCGCCACCACTTCCAGCACGCGGTCGCCGGTTACGTGGTCATATTGCTTGTTAAACTGCCCGAAGCTGTCGATGTCGAAGAAGAGGATAGAGATTTCGTGTCCGGTACGCAGCTTTTCGATGCTCCATTCGCGCAAGGCATCCTGCCAGGGCAATCTGGTAAGGGGGTCATACGAGCGCGAAACCTCTGGAACCAGGTCGATAGCGCGCACCATGCCAGCCAGCGTGTCGTTGATGACGAAGGCGACCTCCACCCCTGCCTTTGCCATGTGGTCCGCCGCTTCCCGGATGGGCGTTTCCGCACTCAGCAGCAAAACTGTGGTGCTCATTACCTCAGATACAGGGGTCTCCTCGGCGACTGCAAGCAATTGTCTCGCGGTGACCATGCCCACCACCTGGTCGCCCTCTCGCACAGGCAGCACGTCCACCTGGAAACTCTGCATCAACGCTATAGCCACCTTTACCGGATGCTGCGGGTTCACCCACACCGGCGGTGAATGAATCATGTCCTTCAGTCTTTGCATAACCGCGCGTGCTTTTTTGGGATGTTCTGTTCCCATTATAAAACCCGCCGCAGCAAAAGGAAACGTTAAATCTACTGGTTTTCGGTTTTTCGTCCAGATTTAGGATATCCCTGTCATTCATTACCTAAAAGCGCGGCAACGAACTGCTCTGCGTCAAAATCTTCGATATCTTCAGGCTTTTCTCCTACCCCCACCAGTTTGATGGGTACTTTGAGCTCGTCGTGGATGGTAATCACCGCTCCCCCGCGCGCGGTACCGTCCAGCTTCGCCAGTACGATGCCTGTGACGTTCACCGCCTGCACAAACTCCTGCGCCTGGCGGATGGCGTTCTGTCCAGTAGTGGCGTCCAGCACGAGCAGCACTTCGTCGGGGGAACGACCTAACGCCCGCTCGGTAACCCGATACACCTTTTTGAGCTCTTCCATCAGGTTGGAGCGCGTATGCAGCCTGCCAGCAGTATCCGCCAGCACGTAATCTACTCCGCGATTGCGCGCAGCGGCAATGGCATCGTAGATGACCGCTGAAGGATCTGCGCCCTCTCGATGCTTGATCAGCGTGGCTCCTACACGCTGCGCCCACACCTCCAGCTGGTCAATAGCGGCGGCGCGGAAGGTATCTCCTGCAGCAAGAATCACGCTGTTGCCCTGCCGACGCAAGCGGTAAGCCAGCTTGGCAATGGAGGTGGTTTTCCCCACGCCGTTCACACCTACGAACAAGTATACCGTTGGTGGCTCAGACGAAACCTTCAGCCGCGCGCTTCCGCCGGATTGCAACGAGGCAAGCAAACTCTCCTGCAGCACCGCCTTGACTTCGGAGGGTTCCTTCAGCCTCTGCTCTCGTACCGCGCGGCGCAGGTCGTCCAGCACCTGCATGGTGGTATGTACATTGATGTCGGCGGTAAGCAGTACCTCTTCCAGCTCCTCGAACAGTTCCTCGTCTACGCGCCCACGCCCGGTGAGCAACGTGTCGACCTTTTGCAGGATGCCTTTAAATATCCCCAAACGCATAGACAGATGAACTCCCTATGATAGTTTCTCCAATTTGGCGATGGACGCCAGTAGCTGTTTGATGCCCGCGCCTGGAAACACTACCGTCAGCAGGTGGTCGTCGGGTTGTGGTTCGCACTTCATAACCACCCCTTCGCCAAACTTGTGGTGGCGTACTCTCTGCCCCACACGGTAAGAGCCCGACGCTTTAGGCGGAATCTGGCGCGTCGGCTGGGTTGTGGGTAGCGGCTGTGCCAGCTCGATGGGACTCCAGTGGAGCTTTAACCCTTGTGGAATGTCATACAGAAAGCGCGACTCGAACATGCCATTGGTCGCTCCAAACACGCTACGCAAGCGCGCGTGGGTAATATGCACACGCTCCTTCGCGCGGGTAATCGCCACGTAACACAGCCGGCGTTCCTCTTCTACATTGGGGTCGTCGTTGATGGCGCGAATGTGCGGAAACAACCCTTCTTCCATACCCACCAGAAACACAACGGGAAACTCCAATCCTTTGGCAGCGTGTACCGTCATCAGCGTCACGCGGTCGCTGCTCTCTTCCAGCGAATCGACATCCGCCACCAGCGCCACGCCCTCTAAAAACCCCGCCAGACCGCGTTCGGCGTCGGCGCCGGCGTCGAACTGCTGGGTAGCGGTAAGCAGCTCGCGAACGTTTTCCACCCTTGATTGTACCTCGGGGTCGCGTGTGTCGCCCAGACGTTGCAGGTAATCGGTGCGCCTCAACACTTCGTTCAGCAATTCGGTTACAGAGCTCTTCCCGCGCAGGGCGCGGAGTTGTTGTATCAGCTCGCGGAACTGAGCGACCGCGTTGTAGGCGCGCTGGGTCAAACGGTTAGATAGGCTGGGGTGTTCTATAGCATCCCACAGGCTAATGCCTTCCTCTACCGCCAGCTGGCGGATAATCTCTACCGTCTGCAGTCCGATGCCGCGCGCAGGCACATTGATAATGCGCAACAGGCTTACGTCGTCGCTGGGCGACTGGATAACGCGCAGATACGCTAACACATCCTTAATCTCTTTGCGCTGGTAGAATCGCACGCTGCCCACAATCTGGTAGGGGATGCGGTAGTTCAGGAAAACCTCTTCAAAGGTGCGCGATTGCGCGTTGGTGCGGTAGAGCACTACAAAATCGCCGTACTTGCGCCCCAGCTGCTGCACGCTGAGCGCGATATGCTGCGCCACCACCAGTGCCTCTTCGCGTTCATGCTGCACTTCAGTGACGGTGATGGGTAGCCCGTCGCGCTTCTCAGACCACAACCTTTTGGGGGCGCGGCGGACGTTTTTTGCTACTATATGGAAAGCTGCGTCCAGGATGGGCTGGGTGGAGCGATAGTTTTGCTCCAGCTTCACCACGTGCGCGTCGGGGAAGTCGCGCTCGAAAGAGAGGATGATGCCCACATCCGCCCCCCGCCACGAGTAGATAGACTGGTCGTCGTCGCCGACGACACACAAGTTGCGATGCATTGCGCTGAGGTGCTTCACGATACGGTATTGCGCTCGGTTCACGTCCTGAAACTCGTCCACCAGCACATGCAGGAAGCGCTTCTGGTAGCGTTCCAGAACATCGGGATATTCTTCAAACAGCTGCACTGTTCGCATCAGCAGGTCGTCGAAATCCAGCGCGTGGCACGCCTCCAGCCGTTCTTGGTAGTGCGGATACACTCTGCCTACAATCTGCGTGAAGTAGTCCACTGGCGTATACAGGTGCGGCGGAATCAGCTTTTCCTTCGCCCGGCTGATGAAGTTCAATATGGAGCGAGGCGCGAAGCGTTTTTCGTCGATGTCCAGCAGCTTCAACACCTCTTTGACCACGCTGATCTGGTCGTCTTCATCAAACACCACGAACTCGGGGTCTATGCCAAGCGGGCGTCCGCTTTCACGCAGGATACGGGCGGCTATGGCGTGGAATGTGCCCACCCACATCTGCCTGACCTGCGCCGAACCTACCAGCTGTTCGATGCGCGTACGCATCTCGTTAGCAGCTTTATTGGTGAAAGTGACCGCAAGGATACGCCGCGGCGATACACCTCGCGCGGAGATGAGGTAGGCGATGCGCATGGTGAGCACGCGCGTTTTACCACTGCCTGCGCCAGCAAAAATGAGAAGCGGTCCCTCGCCGAACGTTACCGCTTCTCGCTGAGCCTCGTTCAACTTCTGCCACTCATCCATTGCACCACTATTTTACGGGAAATGGCGCGCGGAATCAACCTCTTGTTTAGCAGCAGGAAGGGTTCGCTCGAAAGCACGGCGAAGAACAGTGCCGAAGCCATCCCGCATGAAGGGGTAAGGACAGATGCATACGGATGAAGGGATAACACGTCGGCAATGGCTGGGTGTGCTGGTGAAAGCGCTGGCGACCGTTTTGGCGGTTGCATACAGCATTCCTGCGCTGGTCATGTTGATAGTGCCCGCCTTCCGCAGACAAAACCCCCCGTGGATTAAAGTGGGCAGTTTGCATGAGTTTCCCTCCGATGAACCGAAAGCGGTGACACTGAGCTACCAGCGCCGCGATGGCTGGGTGGTTCGTACGGTGCGCAGCACGGTGTATGTGGTCGTCAAGCCTGACGGTTCGCTGAAGGTGCTTTCGAACATCTGCACGCACGCCAGCTGCGCTGTACGCTGGGAACGTTCCAAAAACGCCTTTTTCTGCCCTTGTCATGCAGCGTATTTCGATGCCGACGGCAGGGTTACTCAGGGGCCGCCTCCCCGCCCGTTGCCGGAGTATCCCCACAAAGTGGAAGGCGATTTGTTATATGTACGCCTGGAGAACGTGTAGCGTGTGGAGGGAAAGGAGGCTACCGCATTGCGAAAACTGTTAGACTGGCTAGAACGTGAGACAGGTATCATCAGCGCATGGGGACGCTTTTGGGAACAGCCACTACCCGCCGGTGTGGGATGGGGACACATTTTCGGCGCACTAACCCTGCTCACGCTGGCGGTGCTCTTCCTTACTGGCGGCGCGCTGATGTTCTACTACAGCCCTACCCCAGACCAGGCGTACGCATCGGTGCAGTACATCGAACACTATTTGCCTGCAGGTCAGTTTATCCGCGCCTTGCACTACTGGGCAGCACGGCTCATTGTACCGCTGATTATCATCCATGTCTTGCGTGTGTTCTTCTGGGGAGCGTACAAGCGACCGCGCCAGATGATATGGGTGAGTGGTGTGCTATTGTTGCTCGTGGTCATTGGCTACGGCTTGACCGGTTATGCGTTGCCATGGGATCAGAAAGCGTACTGGGGCACGGTAGTGCGCCTGAAGATTGCCGAAGGCATTCCGCTGGTAGGGCGGGCAACAGCCACCTTCCTGCGTGGAGGTGAAACAGTAGGCGCGGTAACGCTGATGCGTTTCTTCGTACTGCACGTGTTTGTGTTGTCGGTGCTGGCGTTCTTACTGGTAGCGTGGCATGTGCTGCAGGTGCGTCGAATGGGGGTTACTCCTCCGGGTGTGCGAGTGGATGAAGAGGCAAACGTGGACAACACGCAGCGCCTCTACCCCGAACATACCGCGCGTATCGCTGTGGGAGCAGTGCTGCTCTCCGCCCTGATGATATGGCTGGCTCTACGGTTTCCTGCTCCGCTGGAGCCGCGCGCTAACCCGCTGGATACCGCTTACAAGCCACATCCTGACTTCTATGTGCTGTGGTTGCATGAGCTGGTAGAGCTCTTTCCGCCCAATCTGGAGTTCTTTGGCTCGTTTGTGATGCCCAGCTTGCTGGTTGTTTTACTGCTCCTCGTACCGTTTATCGAGCGCAACCCGGAACGTCAACCTCGCAAGCGACTCTTCGCGCTTAGCGTCGGCACTCTGCTGTTACTCGTCGTCGTGGCGTTGAATGTGAAGGGTATGGAAGCTCTGCCCGACCCTGAAAGGCTGTCGCCGCTGGAAAAGCAGGGGCAGCAGATATTTGTGGAGCTGAAGTGTTACTCCTGTCACGGCATCAACGGAGGCGGCGGTCCCGTTGGTCCCGACCTGGGGCTTGGAGGCAAACGCGATCCGGAGGTGGTGCGCGCGTTGCTGCGCAACCCTTCGGCGCATAACCCGCATACCATCATGCCTGCCTTTCAGCTTGCGCCGGAGAAGGAAGCTGCGCTGGTAGCGTATATCGTGGGCATCGGACCGAACTCGAAGATGCCTCCAGTTCCGCCGACTGAGCCGGAGAAACCCGCATCGCACTTCGAGGAGAACTGGTTTGTGAACCACAAGTTCGAGGTGCGCAAGGACCCGGGCAGCTGCGGCGACTGCCATAAGCCGTTCTTCTGCCAGGCGTGTCATCAGGACCGTCGCCCCAGCTCGCACGACAAACAGTGGCTGAAGTTCCACTTCGGCAATGCGGCGGAGCGCCCGGAGATGTGCGCGGCTTGCCATGCGCCAGACTACTGCGAGGGCTGTCACAAGGTCATGCGTCATGATAACCAGTGGCTACAGCAGCATGGCTCCAGACTGGTGCAATTCGGCGACCAGCTACAGTGGGCAGGACAGACCATGCGCCAGATGTGCTACCAATGCCACACTTCTCAGTCTTGCCAGAGATGTCACGGGTTGCAGATGCCGCACCCCGAAGGGTGGGATTCGGAGCACCCGCAGGTTGGGCACAAAAACCTGGCGCTATGCCAGCGTTGCCACTCCTTCCAGGAAGAGTCTTGCCAGACGTGCCATCAGGCGCCTCCTGCGTCGCATACGGAGGACTTTCGTAAGGAACACCCGCGACGCATCACTGATAGTGGAGCCAGCTGCCAGGTATGTCATGGACGCAACGCCTGTATGGACTGTCATAAGACGCCAATGCCGCACCCGACACATTTTAGCGAGACACACGCCAGGATAGGACGGCAGCGCGGTTGGAAGGGTTACGATGGGGTGAAAAAACTACAAAAAGCGCAGTGCGCCACCTGTCATGACATCAAATACTGTAACCAGTGCCATCAGCCGTAGCGGTGGACGAAGGGCATTACCAGGGAGGGGGCTATCAAGCATCGTTGTGGGCAAGAACGGGGCAG
>JANWYZ010000051.1 GCA_025054895.1 bacterium
TACAGACGGTGCTGCAGGAAGTGCAGCGCGGGGTTCCGCCCCCTCAGATTGCCGTGCGCTTCCACAACACTCTCGTAGAGATGATGTTGGAAGTGGCAAAAGCAGCGGGGGTGGAGCGGGTTGTGCTGAGCGGCGGTTGTTTCCAGAACGCCTACCTCACCGAGCGAGCAGTGCGCCGTCTCTCCGAAGCGGGGTTGCGCCCATACTGGCACCAGCGTGTACCTCCCAACGACGGTGGGATCGCGCTGGGACAGGTCGTCGGGGCGAGCTGGTTCACCGCCTCCCCTTCCCCATGAGTGGTTCATGGGCGAGACGCCCATGCTACGAACATCTTCAGGTCGCGACGGAGCGCGACCCTCCAGTGCTTGTCATGCTGAGCGTGGGCGAAGCATCTTTGCGATTCTTCGCTTCGCTCTGTTAGTATAAACGTGGAGAAGAGCAATAGGATACACTTTTCTCGCACACCCCACAGGGGGCCGAGCGATCTGCGCTCGCTCTGGGCAAGACCCCTATTCTGAAACAAAACCAGCCCACTCGGTATAGAGCGGCGCTCTATAGACTATTCAGGCATCCAAAAGCCGTGTCACAGAGACAGCTTGTCTGCGGCGCAAGTGCGTCAGGGTTTTGGCTGGAGCAGGACGGATGCGCTGGATGCGGCGCGTTTGGCGCAGTATGGGTATCGTTTTGCGGACACGCTGTCGTGCTGGCAGCCGCGCTCCCGCCTGCTTGACAGAAGAACAGTGTCACTGTATAATATTAGGCGAAGCGTCGGGGTGTGGCGCAGTTTGGTAGCGCGCCTGGATGGGGGCCAGGAGGTCAGCGGTTCAAGTCCGCTCACCCCGACCAGCTACAACCTGTATTCAACCGCTCCACCAATCCCTGCATGACCCCTCAGAAACCAACCCGCAGCGGCAACTGCCCAATGCATGCTCGCAACGTAATCTCTCCAGAGAATGTGTGCAATAGAACATACAGGAAAAACTCTCCCGGCGGACGAAAGTGTACAAACGAGGTGATCGGCCATGACAACCATCGGCGACGTGCTTGCGGTTATCGGCATCGTCGCGGCGACGGTGCTTTCGCTATGGGCTCTGGTGATAGCGGTATCGGTGTTGTTTGGCGATCGGGTGATGCGCGCCCGCAACCGGCTGGAGCGTTCCCCGGGTAAAGCCACCCTGTTAGGTGGGGGCATCGCGATAGTACTGGGTGTTGTCGTCGCTGCGTTGCTAAACCACCCTGCTCCACCGTTCAAACTCATCGGCTGGGTTATCTACCTGCTGCTGTTAGTGGTGGGGGCGGTTGGCTTCAGCGGGTTAGCAACGCTGGTGGCGCAGCGTCTGGCAAGATTGGAACCGTCGCTAACTCCATACGGCGCCCTGTCGCGGGGCGCGCTGTTGTGCGTGTTAGCTGGTTTAGTGCCGGTGCTGGGATGGTTCGTGGTTAGCCCGCTGATGGGCTTCGCGTCGCTGGGAGCGGGGGTAGAGGCGATATTTACCCGAGCTGGCGCAATGGCTCCATCTCAGTCTGCCAATACCGTTGCCTCATAACGGGTGGAGCGGTGAAACTCACTCGCAGGGAATGTTTACATCTCGCCCTGATGACAGGAGCGGGCGCACTGGTTGGCTGCCAGCCTGTTTTGCGTCGGGCGATGGCTCCGCCGCCGCTTGTTACCGGGTTGCCCATACGGCAAAGCTTGGCTGCCGAGGTTCGCTGGCTCAATCGCGTGACCTTCGGCGCGACGCTAACCGAGATAAACCAGCTTGCTGAGATGGGCAGAGTCGCCTATCTGGAACAGCAGCTGCATCCCAACGAAATGGGCGAGCAGTGGTTGGTGCGGTTGCGCCTGCGCGGTTTCGACATATTTCAGGTTGCGCCCGCCGAACTGGGCGACCTGCCTGTCCCCGAGGTATTGCGCCAGCTGCAACAACATGCCTTGCTGCGTGCCGTGTATAGCCGCTACCAGCTGCATGAGCGCATGGTGGACTTCTGGCGCGACCACTTTAACGTATATGCCCGCAAGGGGGTCTGTGCCTACTACCTGCCCCAGTATGAGCGCGACGTACTGCGCAAACATGCGCTCGGCAAATTTCCTGACCTGTTGAAAGCAACTGCTCGCAGCCCGGCTATGCTTCTCTATCTGGACAATTACCGCAACCGGCGCGGCGTGCCAAACGAAAACTACGCCCGTGAGCTGCTCGAACTGCATACGCTGGGCGTACATGGTGGCTACACCCAGCAGGACGTGCAGGAGGTCGCCCGATGCTTCACTGGCTGGACGGTAGAGGAACGCTTTTTGCGTGCGCGGGGTACGTTTCGCTTTGACCCCTCTCTGCACGACTACGGCGAGAAGCGGGTGCTGACACGACATATCCCTGCCGGGGGAGACATGGATGACGCTGAGCGCGTGCTGCAGGTGCTGGCAATGCATCCATCCACCGCTAAACACCTTTGCCGAAAGTTGTGCGTGCACTTTATGGGACATGCCCCGGCATCGTTCGTGCGGCGACTGAGCGAGGTTTACCTGAGCACCGGCGGCGACATCAGCGAGGTGCTACGCGAGCTGCTGCTTTCGGAGGAGCTGTTGCAAGCGCCGCCTGCTTTCAAACGCCCGTTCGACTACATGGTATCTGCGCTGCGTGCCCTGTATGCCCTCACCGATGGCGACCGACCTCTTCAGGAGCACTTGCAAAAGATGGGGCAGCCGCTCTACCAGTGGCCCCTGCCGGACGGCTATCCGCACGGTGAGAATGCGTGGAAAGGAACCTTGCTGGCGCGATGGAACTTCGCCATCGCGTTGTGCGCGAACAATATACGGGGTACACGAATAGACCTGCCTGCCCTGATAGGTAAACCGCCTGTAACCGAAGCGCTGCTGCAGACCGTCTTCTGCTTGCCGCCCGACGCGCTTTCCCTGCGTCCTCTGCGAGAGAGGCTGCAAGGCACGCCAGCGCAGCAGGCAGCACTGATACTGGCTTCGCCCCAGTTTCAGTGGAGATAAGGAGGAAAGAATGGAAGACCGTGACGACAAAGAGTACTCGCCCGCCAGACGCCAGGTACTGTTGGGCGGGGTCGGCGCCGCCCTCGGCTGGTTTCTTTGCGGAGGCAGCGCGCTGGCGCAACTCGCTTTCAAACCCCATAACGTGGAACAAAAGGGCGATGTTCTGGTCTGCTTGTTCCTTCGCGGCGGCGCAGATGGATTGAATATGGTTGTTCCTTACGCGGAAGACGCCTATTACCGCAACCGTCCCTCGCTGGCAATACCCGCGCCCAACAACCGCCGCCGTTCTGCTAACGAACGGGCAGTAGCGCTGAACGACCTGTTTGCGCTGCATCCCGCTTTGAAGCCATTGTTCCCGCTGTATGCGTCGGAGAAACTGCTTATCGTACATGCGTGCGGTTCGGCGGAAAGGTCACGCTCGCACTTCGAAGCCATGTCTGCCATGGAGCGAGGCGTCGCCGACGCAAAGACAAGCATTAACAGCGGATGGATCGCACGCCACTTGCTCAGCGCGCCCCGCAAAGGCTCCTCCCCCCTGCGCGCGGTCGCACTGAGTAATATACTGCCTGAATCTCTGCGCGGTAGCACCGACGCTGTTGTCTTGCAAACCCTGTCTGACTTCCGTATCGAGGTTCCGAAGAGCACAGGAGTTGCTCGCCCAGACGACCTTGAGCGCATCCTGCGCGAGATGTATACTGGTGCAGATAAGCACAGCGTGAACCAAACTGCGCAAGACACTTTGCAGGTGCTGCAGACGTTGCGCCGGGTAGACCCATCGCGCTATCGTCCCGCCAATGGAGCAGTGTACCCCGATAGCGACCTTGCACGCGGGTTGAAGCAGGTAGCCGCGCTCATCAAGGCGCAGGTGGGTCTGGAAGTCGCCTGCCTGGACAGGGGTGGCTGGGATACACACGTGGCGCAAGGCAGCACCGCCGGCTGGATGGCGGCAAACCTGACCGACCTCGCGCAAAGCCTTGCTGCTTTTGCAACCGATATGGGCGACGGAATGCGCTACATCACACTGATAGTGATGACCGAGTTCGGCAGGCGCGTGCGCGAGAACAGCGGGTTAGGAACTGACCATGGGCGCGCGGGAGTGATGTTACTGCTGAGCGGAAGCATAAAGGGAGGCAGGGTGTACGCCCGATGGCACGGCTTGGAGCCACACCAGTTGGAAGAACCCGGTGACCTGCGTGTGACTACCGACTACCGCGAGGTGCTGGCAGAAGTGGTATGCAAACGGTTGGGTAATCCCCATGTAGCAGGAGTGTTTCCGGGTATCACGGTAAGGGGTACAGGCATTGTGGGATAGATACTGGCTGGCTACCTGCCCACGTAATAAATATCCTCCGACATTTTCTGCCGCCGACCACCAGGCAGGAGCCGCCAGACTGTTACCTGCAGCGCAGATACGCCATCGCGCATGCAACGGTTGCTACGGTACATAAGGCGCGACCGGGTAGACGGCGGCTTCTCGCCCCAAACCTCTGCTTGCAAACGTCGCTCGTGCACGCTCAGGCGAAACTGCACCGCAAAAGGGTGGGGGTTTCTTATCCGCAGGTCCAATCTGTTGCTCACCGTCGCGTCCAGACCCGGATCAAGGTAGGGTACGGGCATAGCGTGCGCGTGCCTTTCCAGTACCTCCAGGTCGGTTAACAACACCGCAGCGTACAGCGTGCTGGACACCTGACAAACGCCTCCGCCAAGCGCACGTACCCGCCCCTTGTCGGTAAAAACCGGAGCCGCTGCGAAGCCGCTCTCGGGCGACTGTCGAGAACCAACGGCTTGATTAAAGGAGAAGGTTGCGCCCGGCGCAAGCACCTTACCGTCCACCTTCTGGGTGGCGAGCCGGATGTTCTGTACCCGGGCGCGGTCGGCGGGGTTGAATCGCGTCACAGCACGCGCCCACAGGTAGCGAAACCCGGACATAACCTTTACCTCTCCCTATTCGGAATCCAGCACCTCACGTACGCGGCGCGCGAGGTCGGCGGGACGGTACGGTTTCGGCAAAAAAGCAATACCCTCCTCCAGCACGCCGTGATGCACAATCACATTCTCAGTATAACCAGAAGTGTAGAGCACCTTCAGGTGCGGATACTGCTCGCGCAACTTCACAGCAAGCACTGTGCCGCTCATGCCCGGCATCACCACATCCGTCAGCAATAGATGCACCGGCTCCGCCAGGCTCTGCACCAGTCTTAACGCTTCGTCGCCATCCGCCGCCTGTAGCACACGATACCCCTGCGCTTGCAAGGCAGCTATCGCTACCTCCCGCACGGCATCGTTGTCTTCCACCACCAGAACGGTCTCATAGCCTCCTTGCACCTCCCTCCGTTCCAACCTTTCTGGTAGAGGCGTGGGAGCATCCTTTACACGCGGCAGATACACCTTGAAGGTTGTGCCTTTACCCGGCTCGCTGTACACCCAGATACTGCCGCCTGCCTGCTTCACGATACCGTAACAGGTAGATAGCCCGAGACCGGTGCCTTTGCCCACTTCTTTGGTGGTAAAGAACGGTTCAAACACCATAGCGAGCGTACGCTCATCCATACCGACGCCAGTGTCGCTCACAGCGAGCATCACATACTCACCGACCTGCATCTCCGCATGACGGGCAACATACGTCTCATCCAGCGCCACATTTGCCGTTTCGATGGTCAGTACTCCGCCTGCAGGCATCGCGTCGCGCGCGTTAATCGCCAGATTCAGGATAACCTGCTCAATCTGAGAGGGGTCGGCATGTACCTGCCACAAGTCTGGGGATAGCGCCAGCGCTATCTGGATGTTTTCGGGCAACAAACGACGCAGGAACGCATCCGTTTCATACACCAGCTCGTTCAGGTTGAAAACCTGCGGCGAGATGATACGCCGACGCGCGAACGCCAGCATCTGGTTGGTCAGATTGCTCGCCTGTTCGGAGGCTTTGAGGATCTGCTCGACATACGCTGCGGCCGGGTGTTCGTCCGATAATATCGCCTGCATCATCTCGGCGTAGCTCTGGATAACGGTCAGCAGGTTGTTGAAATCATGAGCGACCCCGCCCGCCAGCCTGCCCAGACTTTCCAGCTTGGACGATTGTGTCAGCTGCTCGCGCAACCGGCGCGACTCGGTAATGTCTATCGCCACACCCAGAAACTGTTTCGCACTGCCGTCTGGAAATCTATCGGACACCACCGTACGTAGCATCAGCCACTTCCAGTCGCCTGCACGGTGCCTCACCCGACACTCTGACTCTACTAGAGATCCCTCTGGAGCATGTTGGATCCTGAGCATCTCCCGTTCCACCACAAGCAAGTCATCAGGGTACAGCATTCCTTCGAGAGAGATGTCTCCAGAGGTCAACTCAGCGGGCAAATAGCCCAATATCGCCAATGATTCGCGGCTGACATAGCTGAGCTTGCCCTCCGGCAGCTCGTAGATATACAGCACCGCAGGTAAGGTGTCGGCGATGTGTTGTAGCAGGCGTTCGTTCTGCTTGAGCGCCTCCTCTACGCGCCAGATATCGGTTACGTCGCGCAATATGGTGATAATATGCGTGATATTGCCCGAATCGTCGCGCAGAGGCGAGACAGAAGCCTCCATGAGAAACTCCTCGCCTCCCTTACGGCAGTGGAAATCGCGCCAGGCAGACGGCGCGCCCTGCGATGCAACCGTCATCAAGCCGCTAAGTAGAGAATGGCTTGTCCCAGCGCCCTCCAGTATCCGTGGGCTGTGTCCTACCACCTCCTCTGGGGAGTAACCGGTCAGGCGCGTGAAGGCAGAGTTAGTATACACAATGATTGGACCGGGCGGATTCAGGTCAGCGGTGGTGATTAACATCGCCTCCGGTGCTTGTTCCATCGCCGACCGGGCAATGGTCTGTTTCAGTGTCATAATCCGTCTTCCCTCTTCGCGGATAGATTTCGCAAAAGCACAACGAACCACACCGAATGCATCGCATAGCTGCTGCTTTGCCCTCGGCGATAGAAAAAAGCATTTGCGTTGCACCGCTATTGCATACTTCCAATGCATTATAGCAGGTTTTATCGATTGTTGCTACCGCGCACGGATGCAGTGAGTTATAATAGAACTGAACAGGAGGCGCAAACAGATGTTCCGGACAAAACAGCCGAAAGTGTCCCCGAAAACCTTTAACGTCGTTGTCATCGTATACGACCCTGTGCTGCGTACGCGCGGAAATCAGAAGCTCAGTCAGTACATGAAGTGGCACGATCCGCGTCAGCTCACGCAGGCAATGGTGGACGACGCTCGCGAAACCAGCGGTGGTTACGTCAACTACCGTGTGGTGGAGTACATCGACTATAACGGCTTTCCCACCAAACGCAGCGGCTTTACCTACAGCGAGGAACAGTTTCTGGAGGTGTGGGAGAAAGACCGCAGCAAACATGTGCCCGGCATGACCAGCTTCAAACGCATGTTTGACCAGTTTGACCTGTACCGTAAAATCCGCAGCAAGAACGTGAGCGAAATCTGGTTGTGGGGCGCTCCCTATTTTGACTGGGATGAGTTCCACTGGAAAATCCCCGGCGACCGCATCCCCTATCAAACCGACAACCCGTGGTTTTATCGTCCCTACGACATCCCCGACGTGGGCAAAACGTTGTGGATCATGGGCTGGAACTATGAGCGGGGCGAGGGTGAAATGCTGGAAAGCTACTGCCACCGTATCGAAAGCGTGCTATCGCTTACCGTCGGCAAGGGCATCTGGGACCACAAGCGCAACGGTGACAATATATGGAACCGTTTTACCCGCGTCGACAAGGACTTCCCGGGCGAATCGGAGGTAGGCAGTGTACACTACGCGCCCAACTCTCGCAGCGATTACGACTGGGATAATCCTGCCCCGGTGTGGAGCTATGCCGACGACTGGCTGACCTATCCCCACCTGCCTCGCAAAAAGAGACTGATGAGCAACAAGGACTGGGGTTCCTTGCCAGGCGTGCCTGCCATCGTCCGGCATCACAAGTGGTGGATGGAACACCTTCCTAAAGCTGCGGGTGTAACCGACGGCTTTTACAACAACTGGTGGGAGTACATCGTGAACTACGACGAGGCGATTAAGAGGCTGCCTCCACCCGACGCAACTTTCCAAAAAGCAAAGGTGGCGATGTACGCGAGCTAAAAATGGCGTGTTCAGTAATTGCTGCCCCCTCGTGATTGCGGCACTGGAACAACAGGGATGCAGACCTACCCCGCCGAAATGCAAAGGGGGAATGAACCCTTTGGCAAAGTTTGTTAAAACGAAGGTGGGGAAGCAATGTTTTTGTCTCTGGATGGTGACGACTGGCTGCTTGCGCCGCTGTTGCCTCATGAGTTCTGGTGGCGGCAAGCGTGGAAGGAGGGGTGGTCGCCTGCGGGTTGTCCGCCCTGGGGTGAGTGGATCCGCGCTCGCGTGCCCGGCGACGTCATCTCTGACACTCTGGACGCAGGACTGATACCCCATCCATATCAAGACCTGAATAGCCTCGCCTGTGAATGGCTCTCCGAACGCGACTGGGTTTACCACAAGACCTTTACAGTGCCCGACGAATGGCAGGGCAAACACTTTCGCCTGCGTTTCGACGGGGTGGACTATGCGTGTGAGGTGTATCTCAACGGGCAGTTGCTGGGCAAACATGAGGGCATGTTTACCCCCTTCGAGTTTGAAGTGTCGGAACGCCTGCGCTTCGGCAAGCCAAACTCCCTGACGGTGCTGGTGGAACATAAACCGCCAGTGGACGTGGTACAGGGGCAGATTGGCTGGACGAACAGGGCGCGGGTGTGGAAGTCACGATTCACCTACGATTGGGATTGGTGCACGCGGCTCGTACCGCTGGGCATCTGGCAGAGCGTCAGCCTGCTGGTAACCGATGGGGCGTGGATAGAAGACGTATGGTTGCGCCCCAGGGTTGAAGGGGAGTTAGCACGGTTAGAGGTGCGTACGCGCCTGCGATGTGCGCTATCCAGCCGCACGGACTGGGAGCTGCGGTGGCGTGTGGAAGACCCTGATGGCAAGCGGATAGCGCAGGGAAGCGAGCCGGCGCAACTGCACGGATTCGCCCCCTTGGAGCAGGCAGTCACCCTGGAAATACCACAGCCCCGCCTGTGGTATCCCAACGGCATAGGCGAGCAGCCCTTGTATCGCCTCTTCTTGCAGATAGCGCACGGTGCGCAAACCTCCGACGAACGCGAGGTAAGCTTTGGCATCCGCACGGTTCGCGCCATCCCTAACGAAGGCGCGCCGCCTGACGCGTTGCCTTATACGCTGGAAGTGAACGGACGGCGAGTATTTGTCAAAGGCTGGAACTGGGTTCCACACGAGCAGATGTACGGGCGCGTGCGCCCCGAACGCTACGAACGTCTGCTGACGCTGGCGAAACATGCCCACTGTAACCTGTTGCGTGTGTGGGGCGGCGGATTGCTGGAGCGCGAACAGTTTTACGACCTGTGCGACCGTCTCGGTATCATGGTGTGGCAGGAGTTCCCACACTCCTCGTCGGGCATCCAGAACGCTCCACCAGAAGATGCCGAATACCTGCGGTATATTGAAGCGCAAGCGCGGCAGATGATTCCCCTGAGGCGTAACCACCCCTCGCTGGTGATATGGTGCGGCGGCAACGAGCTGATGGACGATCGCTGGACGCCCCTGACCGACGCCCATCCTGCGCTGGCGAAGCTAAGGTCGCTGGTGCAGGAGCTGGATCCCGACCGAATCTGGTTGCCTACCTCTGCGTCGGGACCAGTGGAAGGCGCATCGGCGGAGCTGGCGGGCACGGGTAAAATGCATGACGTGCACGGACCCTGGCTGTACCTGGGCGCGGAAGAGCACTACCGCTTTTACAACACCATAGACCCGTTGTACCATTCCGAGTTTGGCGTAGAAGGCGCGGCAAACCTGCAGATTTTCGAGCAGTTTATCTCGCCAGAACACCGCCTTCCGCCTGATGCTACCAACAGAGTGTGGCTGCACCATGGCAGCTGGTGGATTCACCGCGAGAAGCTGGAAGCGCTGTTCGGGCGCATCGACGACTTACACACTTTCATCCGAGCCAGCCAGTGGATGCAGGCAGAGGGACTGCGTTACGCAATCGAGGCGAATCGGCGTCGCAAGTGGCGATGTAGCGGTGTATCCCCATGGCAGTTCAACGAACCCTTCCCCAACACCGCCTGCACCAACGCAGTGGAC
Organism: bacterium; assembly: GCA_025054895.1. Taxonomy (GTDB): domain Bacteria; phylum Armatimonadota; class HRBIN16; order HRBIN16; family HRBIN16; genus HRBIN16. Next base: position 10,164 of record JANWYZ010000051.1, read on the forward strand.
TACCTGGGTCAGCCGAAGCCCGCCTACTGGTGGGCGCGTCGCGCCTACGAGCCAGTGCACATCAGCCTGCAGTACGAGAGGCTGACATGGCAACCGGGCGAACAGTGGAAGGCGGAAGTATGGTCGCATAACTCCACAACACGTCTCCTTCACACGCTCTGGTCGGTATGTTTGTTCGCGCCAGACGGCAGAGAGATAGCGCGTTTCGGAGGCGCGATAGAAGTTTCACCAGAAAAAGCGGCGCGTGTGGCGCATGTAGAATCCGTCTTGCCTCAGGAGGCGGGCGTATGGCTTGCGCGAGCTTGTCTTCACGACAGGCGCGGAGGGATCCTCTCGTGCAACGAGTACCTGTTCAGCACCGCCCAGCCGCCGATGCACCCCCTGTTGCACGTCCCGCATACGAAGTTAAGGGTGTGGCATCGCCGCCAGCAAATAGGCGTGAAGAACATGGGGGAGGCGATAGCCTTCTTCGTACGCTTTACCCCACAGCAAGGGCAATGGCTGCTCAATGAGGATGACTATTTCTGCCTGATGCCCGGCGAAACGCGCGTGGTTAAAGCTTCAGGCAGAGGCGTCGTGATGATAGAGGCATGGAACAGCGACTCGCATCACGTGCACCTGTAGCCGCAGGGTTCAACCTGCGCCTTTTCCTCGCCCTGAGCCTGCTGACGTGCTTCGCGATGGGCGCCGCCTTTGCGTGGAAGCCGCCCCTCGCGCTGGCGGTATTGGGGATCGGAGCGTGGGTGGTGCTTTCTCTCTCTCATCCCGCGCTGGGTTTGTTGACGCTGCTCGCTTACACCAGCCTGCATCCTGTGCTGGTAAAGGTGGTGTACGAGGAACATCCTCTCGCCAAAGTGTGGAAGGACGGGGCGGTGCTGTGGCTGGCTCTTGTATGGCTGGTGCATCGTTGGGGAAATCGTGAACGCCCTTTGCGCTGGGGAATCGCCGAAGGCGCGTTAACCGCCTTCGCCCTTCTGACGCTGGCGCAGCTGTTCAACCCCAACATCTACTCGTTTTCGGCTGCGCTGGCGGATGTACGCTGGCTGACGATGCCCCTGCTGTTCTACTTTTTCGGCAAGACGCTCTTTGCTGGCGAGCGGCTGCGTGTGTTGCTGCTTTTCATCGGCGTGCTGGCAACGGTACATGCCATCTACGGTCTCATCCAGCAGCTCATTCCTTACAACTGGTTGATGGAAGTAGGAGCCACGCGCCCTCACGCGCCATCAGGCACGATGGTGGGAGGATACACGCGCTCCTTCTCCACGATGGACCCTTATCTGTTTGGCGCGCTGATGAGCTTTGGAGCGGTTGTTGCTCTGGGCGTGGCTTCTGTGCGTGGGGAGTACAACCGCACAGGCTGGCTGCTTGCCGTATTGTTGACCTCGCTGGGAGCGGTTTTCTCGCTGGCGCGGTATGCCTGGGTGATGCTGTGGGTAGGATATGTGTGTATTGGCGTGTGGACGCGCAGCCGCCTGGCGATAGGACTGGCGATTGCCGCGCTGATAGCGCTTCAGCTGCCGGTGGAAGGGCTGTGGCGTGAGAGGACGCAGGACGTGCTGGCGCCGTTCGCGCCTACTTCTACAGTGAGTGCGCGTATGACCTTCTGGAAAAAGGCACTGCAGCAGGTGTGGCAGCATCCGTTCGGGATGGGGCTGGGTACGCTGGGCATCGGCAGGTGGAGCGAGGACAGTCCGCGCTTGTTAGGATACACCACTGGCGCAGACAACAACTACCTCTACATCCTGGTAGAGACGGGCTGGGTTGGGCTGTTTCTCTATCTCACCGCCTTGGGAAGCATTCTGCTCGTGGGCTGGCGTATGATCAGAAGGATGCCCAATGGGACACAGCGTACCTGCGCCGTGGTTGCGTGGACTATCGTGTTGCAGAGCGTGGTGGGCAACGTGGTCAACTTTTCCACCTTTCTGCCACCGGTCTCGTGGTGCTTATGGCTGTGCGCGGGCGCGCTGATGAGCCAGCAGAGCCACAACGTGGAGAGGTGACCCACTGTTGAGCGATAGCAGGACGTTCCCGTTCCCACAAACGGTTGCCGAAGCGGTAGATCTGCAGATTCGGTTGCGCGAGCAGGTGCGAGAAGAGCCCCTGGACGTGAACAGGGTGCGCCTTGTGGCGGGTACTGACGTTTCATTTGAGCGATTTGGCTCGGAGGCGTGGGCGGGTATCGTGGTAATGTTTCTGGACAATCTGCAGGTGGTGGAGGAAGTGGTGGTACATACCACCGTAAGGTTCCCTTATGTGCCTGGGCTGCTCTCTTTCCGCGAGTCGCCGCCTTTGCTGGAAGCGTGGGCGCAGCTGCGCACAAAACCTGACGCAGTGCTGTGCGATGCACATGGCAAGGCGCATCCACGCCGATTCGGCATGGCGTGTCACTTTGGATTGTTGGTAGATACACCGACTATCGGCTGCGCCAAGAGCCTGTTGTGCGGTAAGGTGGCGACGATGTCACCCACAGGCGATTGGCTCCCGGTGTGCGACGGTGAGGAAGTTATCGGCGCGGCGCTATATACCCAACCTCACGCTCGACCTGTATACGTCTCAGTAGGGCATCGAGTGGACTTGCCCTCTGCCACAGGAATCGTACGTCGCTGTGTACACAAGCACCGCATTCCCGAACCACTGCGCTTAGCGCACGAGCTGGTCAATCGGGCGAGGAGAGCATCTGCCTGAAGGCTTGCGCGATTTGCTGACGCGCCTGCCCATCCGAAGCCACCACCACCAGCGCAACGTGCTCTTCCAGAACGCGCCATGTGAGCCGAACGTGCCCCTTCTCGAGATGCCACGTAACCGGCTTCACGCCATCAGGTGTGACCGCAAATACGTCTATCGCCTTCAGCCAGTTTGGCAGGCGAGCAAGCGCTGTCGCGTTCTTCTGCTCACGGAATCGGTAGCCCTTAGGATGCATCTCGTACGCGAAGTTGGTGACGAATACCAGCGCAACCCGCTCCCCCAGAAGGGACATCACGTCCAGTTTGTCAGGTTCCGTAGCGGAGCGCGCTTGCCCCTGATAGCCCACATCGCAACGCAGCAAGAATGGGCGAACGGCCTGCAACACGCGGTTGAGCCTTGTCATCTCCTCCAGCGTCTCCCGACACTGCTGCACGACCTGCTCAACAAGATCCTCCCTCCTCACTGGTTCGAGTGAGGGTAACATCTTCTGAGCCAGCTCGGTGTAGTAGCGGCGGATTTCATCTTCGGGCAGAGTACGGAACCACATGACGCCCTTCGCGCCCCGACTGAGCTGGAACCACAGCTGCACCCGAGTCTCCTCAGGGGTAGGAACCGCTCTACCCAGCTCCTCGTTCACCCACACGCGCTCGTCCCATGTGTGAATACCCTGCGCCCACACCCAGAACGGTTTGGGCATACTGTTCAGGCGCAGGTCGGCGGTATATTGCGCCGCCAGCTCCAGACGGTTACCCCACGAATGGGGCGACTGGTCGGGCATGGGTGCGCCCACGCGGTAAGCGTCGTAGGAAGGAATGTCCGCCAGCGGCGCGAACTCGCCAAAGCGCCGGCTACGCGCCAGGTTGATGTAAACGGGCTGAGGCACTTCGTGCTTTCGCCACATCTGGATTTTCTGCAAGCATAGTAGAGGTACAGCAGGCTGCTCCATCCAGTCGGGTTCATCCTTCAGCATGTAGGCGAGGATGTGCAGGTTATTGCGATTGCGCCTCAAGAAGCCCTCTTTGACCTGCTCGAAGCCGGCGTGTACCAGTGCTTTTAAGCCCGTTTGTGGACAAATCTGCTCGAAGACCTGTTTCTCTTCCTGGGAAGGCTCTTCATCGCCGCCTGCGCCAAACACCGCCGTATCGAAGCCCCTTTGGAGCAGTTGGGCACGGTAGTCGGCGTCCTGCCAGATTCGCCCATCCCAGGTACCAACAGGAAAATGCATGGATGTCACCCGTATCACTCCGCCGGTAGAGATACGTTTTCCGGCGCGGTCAGTGGCAATGACGCGGATGGGCACGAGTGCGCCGAGCGGCAGAGTGCGGTCTAAGATTACCCGCACCAGAACCGTTTCGCCTGGACCTACCGCGCGCTGGAGGTATTGCACAGAAACTTTCTCGGAGCCAAGTAATACATTTTCCAGACGGAATACATTGCTCTCGTCGCGGTTCTGGATGAATACGCCGCCGCTCGCGCCGTCAATGTAGGCGTAGGTAATGCGCAGAGACGGGCTGAATGGGCGCAATACGATTCTTAGAGCGTGCCCTTGCCCGGTATATAACCATGCGCGGCAGGTTCTTTCCCCTTCGAACAACCGGTGCGTGCCGTTGATGGTGAGGGTTGCCACGCCATCTGGAGGCAACTCTCTGGGGACGATATCCCACCAGTATAGCTTCTCCCCACCCGCAAGCGTGTCGGCGTCTTCCTCATCGATGACCAGGCGCGTAAAGTGCAACGTTTCGCCAGAGCGGTTATGCACCAGCACCAGGTACATTCCGCCAAGCGTTTCGCGCGAGGGAGAGGTTTCCAGTATCTGCTCGCTGGAAGTATGAGGTCGGTGCACCACCGTGTCGACGGTCAACGCGGGCTGTTGCGGCGGCGCTTCGTGCGTCATGGCCATAGCGATACTCCCAATCAGTATTGTGGTGTAGAACGCGATGGGTTGCATATACAGGATGTTTCTTCGCGACGGGGGTCAACGATTCCTGCGGTGGAATAACGAAACGCTTCGCCTTCGGCTCAGCACGACAGCGCTGGAGGGTCGCGCTCCGTCGCGACCACGCAAACCGAACGGCTCGGCGGGAGCCTCGCCCTTCAACCCCTCTGTCATTCTGAGCCTCGCCCTCCAACC